>JAIDJS010000099.1 GCA_029052085.1 Eubacterium sp. | reverse complement strand
AACGGAAAAGAAATTACAAACGCAAATCATATCGGTCTGATGAACCCAATCAGATACAGAGGCTACTATTTCGATTCCGAAATCGGTATGTATTATCTTCAGTCAAGATATTACAACCCGCAGGTTGGTAGGTTTTTGAATGCAGATGGTTATGTTAAAACTCCTACTGATAGTTTATTTTCAACGAATATGTTCGCTTTTTGTGAAAATAATCCTGTGAATAAATTTGATCCAACAGGGAATTTTGCCGTTGCTGCTGCCGTATTTGGTGGCATTGCATTATGGAAAATAGGAGTGGCAGTTGCAGCCGCGGTGGCAGTATCAGTGGCAACATATATTGTAGTGGATACACTTGTAAAAAATCCGCCAACTTTTCCATCGATTTCAGTTCCTAAAATAAAAATTAAACCCGAAGCCAAAGTCAAAGAGAAAGAAAAAGACATTGCAGTTCCATCCCCTCCTTCTACTACAACTATTTATAGATATGGTGGTGCTAACCCTGGCAATCTAACACCTAAGGCAAAAGATAAGCATTCTGGTTTGTCATTTTCTACAGTGCCAATGCCTGGTGCAGCTATGACTACGATAGAAGCTTTAAATGCGACTGGGCTTGTATATGCTGTCCGAGATGGAGCAACACATGTTAGTGTAAAACCAATTGGTGGAACTGTGGAGGATTGGATAAATGCTGGTTCAAGTTCTGAGTGGACACAAGCTGTAAAATCGGTTGTAATTAAATGGGATTGAGTGATTTAAATGATTAATATTGATTATATTATGAGTTTGATTGATTGGAATAAAAGTATAAACGAACAAGTAGATGGAATTAAAATGGCAGAAGATGTTGAGAACATTAATGTATTTCTGCAACCATGTAATAAAAACTACAATAAAAATGTTTGGGACAATTGTGCAAAAATTCTATCTAAGAGAACAGATGATGAATTATCCCCGTATTTGATCGAATTGTTAGAATGGTTACAAGATTTGAATTGGCCAGGTGCTTTTTGTATACTTGACCGATTGCAAAAATATGAGGATGATTCTTCTTATAATTTAGCAATTAATACTTGTCTTAAATATGCTCAAGCGTTGGAAGATGATGTTTGGACGGATAATTTAAGAATGCTAAAAAGGAAAGAGAACACAAGGGACGGTTCCTCGTGTTAAAGTAAAAGGGAGAGGGTGATTCAGTTCACCCTCTTTTTTCGTTAATATAGTGAATGATTTTGTGTTGGTAACATAATCGGCAAAAAAAGTTTATCCGTATACAGCAGGAAGCTTAAATGGTATTGCACCAACGGAAACAATCGTGTATAATTATGGTAACAGCTCTTGGACGGATTTGCTTACATCATATAACGGTCAGGATATAACCTATGATGCAATCGGAAATCCAACCTCGTATCTTGGCTATACCTTAAAATGGAACGGCAGGCAGCTAAGCTCCTTAAGCGGTAACGGTACAACGGCAAGCTATAAGTATGATGCAGACGGCTTGCGTTCCTATAAAAAGGTTGGTAATGTAGAAACTACCTATCAGTATGTCGGCGATAAGCTGATGTATGAGAAAAGGGGTACAACCGAATTTTATTATTACTACAATAGCTTCGGCAATCTTGCAGGCATAAAGTATGTTCAGAATGGTACGGAATATATGGTATATGCAATCTGCAATATGCGCGGCGATGTAGAGGATTTGTATTGGGGCAGCGGTAATCTTGCTTGCCATTATACCTATGATACATGGGGTAATGTAATTTCCGTAACCGATATAAACGGAAAAGAAATTACAAACGCAAATCATATCGGTCTGATGAACCCAATCAGATACAGAGGCTACTATTTCGATTCTGAAATCGGTATGTATTATCTCCAGTCCAGATATTACAATCCGCAGGTTGGAAGGTTTATTAGCGCAGATAATTTAATAACCAGTGTAGGTGGAAACGCTTTAGGTAATAATTTGTTTGCATATTGTATGAATTGTCCAACTAATATGTCAGATTATTCAGGTCATGCTCCCCAATGGTTAAAAAATGCAGTGAAATGGACTGCTACCAATGTTATAAAGCCAGTAGTGAAAGCTGTACAAAAAACTCTTTCTAAAGTTAATTTAACATATTCAACTGGCTACAATATTAGTGGTTCTCCGTCTTTTTGGAATTTTAATGGACAAATAGGTGCATCTTTTGATACCAAGGGAAATATGTCATTTCAAATTACCGGCGGAGGCGGTGTTACTACAGGTACGCCAAGTATATCTGTAACGCGATATTATAGTGTTACAAATGCTCCTAAAATTTCTAAATTAGAAGGGCAATATTATCAGGTAGGAGGTTCTGTAGCTGCGCTGGCGGCAGGAGTACCGATTGCTGTGGGTGGAGATGCTATGATTATGCCTGATGAAAAGGAAAACAGAGCGTATTTTGGGCTAACTAGTAATGTTGGTCTCGGAGTACCTGGTAAGGAATTACATGTTGAATGGGGAGAAACTATGACATTAACAAACGAAATAAACATTTATGATGTCGCTGGAGAAATCTATATAAAAA
>JAIDJS010000098.1 GCA_029052085.1 Eubacterium sp. | reverse complement strand
CCTCCGCACGAAGAACAAGTGGCTGCAATGGATTAAATCTTCTGAAAACACTATCTGTTTCAAGTACAACCAGCTTAGGCTTCTGATTTTTAAAGGCTCTTCTTATAAAATCCTCCGAATAAGCAAGAGTCTGCGACGGTGTGCCGCATACATATGAAGATATGCCGTAATCATTAAATATTTTAAGCGGAATAAACGTACTGTAAGCCAGACTGTCTCCTACAAAAAGAACATCAATTGAATTATCAGGCTCTGCAAGAAAGCCCTGGGCTGATTTATCCTTTAATCCCTTATTTGTTTTTGGCATAAAAACGGGAGAAAGAGCAAGCAGAATTACTGCAATTACAAGAACAAATGATACTGCCTTAATACCGTTTTTTACAAAGCGTTTATTAAAACGCTCTTTAAAATAATTCATATTCCACCTCAAAATATCAGAAATCAGCATTGACAGGAACACAAACTATTCCATATGCTCAAAAACAATCATACTATTTTTTATTATTCGGCATTGTTCAGACCGCTTTAATGACAAGTATCAGACTGAACCAAAAATGATTCAGTCTGTTTTTTTATATTCAGGCTTTCTTTTTTACCTGTAATTTACTTTTTTCTATTTCATCAAGGAAATGATTGTATGCTTTATTCCAATCGGAATATGTAATATCATTTCTGTGATCCGCAAGAATATTTCTGGAACTAAGATAATCCCCGAAATAAGCCGTTGCTTTTTCAGCACCCCTGTGGTTCAAATGATCGCCTGCATCCTTCGTATCATCAGCCCAGTTAATCGGAACCTCGTTTCTGAGAGTATTCATATCAATATAGTCCACACCGAACTCTTCAGCAAGCTCTGCAACTGCATTGTGGCGTTCACTGTTCCAGTTTTTAAGGCTTGGTGTGCTTACAAACATAAACTCTGCCCCGTTTTCCTCACAAAGTTCTATAATACTTTTAAGATAAGGTTTATTTTTAATCGGGATTTTTTCCTTTTTGTCAGAGGGTTTCATATAGCCCGAAATATTACCTGATTTTACACTGCCGTCTATGCGATAGCCCTTATCATTCTCTATATAATCATTATCAACATTTGAGGAAAAATCCGAGAAGGACAGCTTTTTCCAGCGATCATGATATCTGTAAATAGAAAATTGTTCATCAGCTTTGATAAGAAGAGATGAGGTAAGGCTGAATTTTCTGAAAATTGCATTTGTTTCAAGCACAACCAACTTTGGCTTCTGGCTTTTGAAGGCCTTCCTTAAGAAATCTTCCGAATAATCAAGAGTTTGCTTCGGCGTTCCGCACACATAAGAGGTTATTCCGTGTTCATTCCACATCTGAAGCGGAATAAAGGTGCAGTAGCTTTCACTGTCTCCAACGATGATAACATCTATTGTACCAGCAGGCTCTGCAAGAATTCCGTTTGCAGATGAATCTCTTAAATCCTTGTTGGTTTTCGGCATAAAAACAGGAGATAGAGCAAAAAGAAGAACAAAAACAATAAGCACAAATGCAACAGCCTGAACACCATGAATAACCAGACGCTTATTAACACGTTCTTTAAAATAGCCCATATTCAGTTCTCCCCCTCTCTCCATTTAGAAATTAGCATAGATAGGATCAACAGGATCGTAGCCTATTCCATATGCACCGAAAATAAAAATAAATAAAACAAGAGCCGTAAAAATTACCCAGCGAAGAATGATATTCTTTTTCTGAAGCTCATTTCTGATATTGATTCCCTTTTCATTAAGAATGCTTACAACAAAAATAATAAGAAGGGTGATACCAACAATCAGGAGATCCTTGGCATCAACACCGAGTGCTTTCAGATAGCCCTCCTGAATTTCACTGAAGCTGAAATCTGTTACAAGCTTTTTGAACATAATAAGACCGGCCTTTAAACCGTGTGCACGGAAGAACATCTCGCCGATTATAACAAAAATGGTTGTACGAACAATCTGCATAGCTTTATAAGCAAAGCATTCCGTATTAATATGCAGCTTATCATTTATATTCTTTGAAAGCGGAGCAATTATATTCCCCGACAGAATCAAAGCAAAGTGATACATACCGAAGAAAATGTAACTCCATGCAGCACCATGCCACAAGCCGTTGCAGAACCAAACTGCAAAAAGAGCAATTGCACCCGCAATAAGCGGTCCGAAATGATTACCAAGCTTCTTTCTTGCAGAGGTTGTTAAATTCTTCATTGGCTTTGACATTGAAATCGGGTAGAAAATATAATCTCTGAACCATGCACCGAGCGTAATATGCCATCTCTTCCAGAATTCCGAAATAGACCTTGAAAAGAACGGTCTTTTGAAATTCTCCGGCATTTCCACACCGAAAATCTGAGCAGAGCCGCAAACGGCATCCATAGTACCCGAGAAATCCATATAAAGCTGGATAGTATAGGCAATTGCACCGACAGCAATGGTAAAACCGCCGAATTTTTCATAATCCTTAAAAATGGTTTCAACCAACACATTAAGACGGTCGGCAATAATTACCTTTTTCATCATACCATACGCAATGCGCTGAAGACCGAGCGTTAAATTCGTATAGCTGATCTGCTTTGCCTCATAAATCTGCTCTGCCGTATCTGCATACTTACAGATAGGACCTTCAACAATCTGAGGGAAAAAGCTCATATAAAGCGAAATTCTCAGATAATTTCTATCCGCCTTTATGGCACCGTGGTAAACATCAAGAATATAAGACATTGCCTGCATTGTAAAGAATGAAATACCGATAGGAAGCATAAACTTCGGTATGCCGATTTCAAACGAGGAGCCGCAGGCTTTAATCAGCGAATTTACATTTCCGAGGAAAAACGGTGTATATTTAAGCACAAGAAGCGTACCTATATGTACTACAGCCGCAAAGAAAACAACCCAGCGCTGACGTGTCTGATAGGCTTTTTTGATTGCCTTTTTCTCAGCCCTGTCCTTAGCGGTTTTAGCTTCTGCCTTTCTTTTAACATTCAGCTTGTCCAGCCAAAGACCAAACAGATAAATGGAAAGCGTTGCCAATAAAAGAAAAACCGTAAGCTTTCCGCTGATAAGCCAAAAGAAGCCATAACCGGCAGCCAGAAGAAACCATCGCCTTAATTTCTGAGGCAGAAGCCAGTAAACAAGAATTGCAGCAGGCAGAAAAATTGCCAGATAAGCTACCGAAAAATATGAGGTAAGCTTAGGCACCAGCCCTACTGAAAAAAGAGTTGAAAGCACGTCCATTTAGTCTTCCTCTTCAAGCCTCTTAATCATGTTCCACATTGCTTCAGCTGAATTGAAGTTTGACGGAATGATTTCCACTGCAGGAACCGTTATATCAAATTCATCCTCAATCTCTGCAACAAGAGAGATAATTGAAAGTGAATCAAGATGATGTGCGTCAATAAGATCAGTACAGGTTTCATAATCAATTCCCGGCTGAATGTCCTCTAAAATTTCAATAAGTGTTTCCATAATGTATATATCCTTTCAAAAATATTTATTTTAATAAACAGGTGTGTTCAGATGATATGTTTCAAATGTATCTCTTACCTTAACGGCATTTCCGTTTTCATCAATCAGATAAACAGACGGAATATCCCTTGTTAAGAACAGAGAAATACATTCTATCATACAATAAGCACCTGTATTTTCAAAAACCAAGGTATCGCCGATTTCAATTTCCGGCAATGCAGCATTTTTTACAATAATATCATTCATTGAGCATAAGGAACCGCATATATTCCATTCCTTATCATCTTCCCTGTTTTCTTTTCCCAAAACGGACAGCTTCGGCATTCTCATCGCCATATGCTGACCAAAATAAACAATATGGTGCATACCGCCGTCACAAAGCAGATAGCCGACACCCTTGTTTATTTTTTTATCTACAATATGCGTATAATATTTACCGCAGGAGGCGGCAATTGAACGGCCGACTTCAAGCGTTATCATCGGCTTCATCTGCATATCGTTTATTGCCTCGGAAAAGCCCTTTAAAAGTTCTTCCTCATTAAGCTCTTCATCCTCAAAGTAAGCAACAGGAAATCCTGTTCCGTATTCAAGCTCTTTCGCTTCAAAGGATAAATCCTCTTTAAGATGAACCAAGAAAGCATCAAGCTTTGCAAGCTCCCTTTTATATTTTTTTACAGAGGTTTTCTGCGTGCCGGAAAAATACTGAATTCCGAGAATTTCAATATTTTTGTGCTGCCCTCTGTTTTTAATGATAGCATCAATATCCTCTTTATTTATACCGAACTGGCTGCCGTTCGTCAGCCTTAACAGAAGCGGAAGCTTTCTGCCATACTGTTCGCTTAATGAACAAAGCAAATCATACTGCGTTAAGGATTCAACGGTAAATATGCCGTTAAAGCTTTTATCCGCTGCCAGCTCCTCAATGAATTCAGGCGTTTTATAAACACCCGAGATAACTGTTTTTTCAGAGGGTACACCAAGCTTTTTGCAAACGGCTTCTTCGCCCGGAGAGCAAACCTCTAATCTTTCAACACAGCCCTCAATTTCTTTGATAATAAATGTATTTGCCTTTACCGCATAACAAAGCGAAACTTCCTTTGGCAGATGTTTTTTCAGATATTCAACTCTGCCTTTAAGAACAGATATATCAAAAGTATAAAAAGCAGTTGCGTTTTCAGCCAAAAGCTGTTTTTCAAACTCTTTCATTATCTTCTCCCCATTTCCTGAAGCTTCTTTCTGTCTACCTTACCGTTTTTGGTCAGCGGCATTTCCTCTATCTGTCTTATCATACCGGGTATCATAAATACAGGAAGCGTACTTCTCATAATTGAAAGAAGTTCCGTTTTTTCAATTGAACCTATATAAAAGCCCTTAAGCTTTGATTTCTGTTCATCAAAAACACATACACAGCGTTCAACACCATCTATAGCCGCCATAGCATGCTCAATTTCCTCAAGCTCAATTCGATGACCCATATATTTTATCTGAAAATCTTTTCTGCCGCTGAAAACAAGCTCTCCGTCTTCATTATAAACTGCAAGATCGCCTGTCCTGTAAATAAGCTCGGGATAATTATTATTCAACGGATTCTGAACAAAGCTTTTTGCCGTTTGTTCATGGGCAGCATAATAGC
>JAIDJS010000097.1 GCA_029052085.1 Eubacterium sp. | reverse complement strand
GTTCTATATACTGAAATAAAACTTCACAAAGATAATTTGCATTTAAACTGTACCTTTTCTGATGATTATCAACAGGCAATTTTATTGCCGAGGCATAAAAAGCCAAAAGAATTTTATACAGAAGGAGGTGCTATTGATTTATGGAAATTCCAGTTGTTATAGGCATTGCTGCTGCAGTTGCAGTTGTTTTCACCGTTTTGGGCTTCTTTATCGGCTCATTTGTAAGAATGAAAACAAGCGAAAAGGAAATCGGATCTGCATCGCAGGAAGCAACAAGAATTATTAATAACGCATTAACCGAAGCAGAGGCTGCAAAAAAAGCAAGCCTTGTTGAAGCGAAAGACGAAATTCACAAGCTTCGTTCAGACGCAGACAGAGAAATACGTGAAAGACGAAGCGAAGTTCAAAGGCAGGAAACCCGCCTTACACAGAGAGAGGAATACCTTGATAAAAAGGCAGATTCTCTTGAAGTAAAAAGCGAAAATTTAAGCCAGAAGCTTAAAGAAGCGGAAGATAACTTACATGAAATCGATAGCATCAAGAAAAGCCAGTTTGATATGCTTGAGCGTATCTCAGGTCTTACACAGGAGCAGGCAAAGGCCCAGCTTTTAAGCACACTTGAAGATGAGCTTGACACTGAAAAGAGCAAGCGTATTCTTGAGCACGAGCAAATGATCAGAGATCAGAGCGAAGTAATTGCAAGAGAAATTATAGGCACCGCTATTCAGCGCTGTGCTGCGGATCATACAGCCGAAACAACCGTTTCTGTTGTTGCTCTTCCAAACGATGAAATGAAAGGAAGAATTATCGGACGAGAGGGCAGAAACATCCGCTCTCTTGAAACAATTACCGGTGTTGAGCTTATTATTGACGATACGCCGGAAGCAATCACAATCAGTTCATTTGATCCTGTAAGAAGAGAAATTGCAAGACTTACACTTGAAAGATTGATTCAGGACGGACGAATTCATCCGACACGTATTGAAGAGATGTTTGACAAATCCACAAGAGAGGTTAACGCAATCATCAAGCAGGAGGGCGAAAAAGCCGTTCTTGCTGCGAACTGCGGTTCTGTTCATCCGGAACTTATTAAGCTTCTCGGAAGATTAAAATACCGCACCTCTTACGGACAAAGCGTTCTTAAACACAGCCTTGAGGTTAGCTACATAGCAGGACTTATGGCTGCTGAAATCGGAGCGGATGAAAAGCAGGCCCGCAGAGCAGGTCTTCTTCACGATATCGGTAAAGCACTTGACCAGGAAATGGAAGGATCGCATATTGCACTTGGTGTTGAATATGCACGCAAATATAAGGAAAACGAGAAAATTCTTCACGCCATTGCGGCTCACCACGGCGAAATCGAATGCAAAACGGTTGTTGCCTGCCTTGTTCAGGCAGCTGATGCGGTTTCAGCGGCAAGACCGGGTGCAAGACGAGAAAATATTGAAAACTATATCAAGCGTTTACAGCAGCTTGAAGATATTTCAACAAGCTTTGACGGCGTTGAAAGAGCATATGCTATTCAGGCGGGCCGTGAGGTTCGAGTAATGGTTAAGCCGGATGCAGTAAGTGATGAAAAAATGCCTTATATTGCTCACGAAATTGCAAAGAAAATCGAATCTGAAATGGAATATCCGGGTCAGATTAAGGTTAATATTATTCGTGAATCAAGAGCATATGATGTTGCTAAATAATAAGCTTTACTGATTCAGTATTCATATTCATTGAAAAAGCATAGCTTATGCTATGCTTTTTTGTTTTTATCAACTAAAAACACTTACCCTAACATTTCATCAGAGCTGATTGAATTAAGGAGAAAAAATGAATAAAATAATTGAAATCCGAAATCTGAACAAATCCTTCGGTAATATCAAGGCGGTAAATGATTTAAGTTTTCATGTTGATGAGGGCGAATTGTTTGCTTTTCTCGGAATAAACGGAGCCGGAAAATCTACAACAATTAATATTATCTGCGGACAGCTCAGCTACGACAGCGGCAGCGTTATTATTGACGGGAACAGCCTCAGCAACAACAGCAAGGATATAAAAAATGCTCTTGGTATTGTTTTTCAGAATTCAGTGCTTGATAAGGCATTAACTGTTTATGATAATCTGGAAAGCCGTGCTGCTCTGTACGGAATATACGGAAGCAACTTCAAGGCAAGATTGAACGAGCTTGCCGAGCTTCTTGATTTTAAGGATTTGCTTAAACGAACGGTAGGAAAGCTTTCAGGAGGTCAGCTAAGAAGAATTGATATAGCCCGTGCATTGCTGCATAATCCCAGAATTCTGATTTTGGATGAACCTACAACCGGTCTTGATCCGCAGACAAGGAAAACCCTTTGGAATGTAATCAGCATTCTCAGAAAAGAAAAAAACATGACTGTTTTCCTTACAACACATTATATGGAGGAAGCAGCAGAGGCAGACTACGTTGTCATTATTGACAGCGGCAGAATATCAGCAAAGGGTACACCCTTAGAATTAAAAAATGCTTACACAGGAGATTTTATTACTTTTTACGGAACAAATGACTCCGAAATAGCATCACTTGGATGTCCTTATGAAAAAATCCACGATACGGTTTACCGTGTTTCCGTTGAAAACACCGAGGCGGCAACAAAGCTTATTCTTAAATATCCCGAGATTTTCCGTGATTATGAAATTACAAAAGGAAAAATGGATGATGTTTTTTTGGCTGTAACAGGCAAAAAGCTGTCAGGAGGAGAAAAATGAGGACTCTTAATATTCTAATAAAAAGAAATATCAAACTCTTTTTCAAGGACAAGGGAATGTTTTTTACATCTCTTATTACTCCGATTATACTATTGGTTCTTTATGCAACATTTCTGAAAAATGTATATTATGATTCTTTCCAATCCGCTTTACCTGAAGGATTTACTATTTCGAATAAACTGATAAACGGATTTGTAGGAAGCCAGATTATTTCATCCATACTTGCCGTATCCTGCGTAACCGTTTCGTTCTGCTCCAATATGCTTATGGTGCAGGACAAAGCAAACGGCAATATCAAGGATCTTACAACAACACCTTTGAAGCGTTCTTCACTTGCAATGAGTTATTATTTTGCAACTTTGATTTCAACGCTTATGATTTGCATTACGGCAACCGGCTTCTGTCTTGCTTATGTTGCAGGTACAGGTTGGTATATATCTGCGTTGGATATAATTAATTTAGTTTTTGATGTTATCATGCTTGTTATGTTTGGTACAGCACTGTCAAGCATCATCAATTTTTTCCTGAATACACAGGGACAAATGTCTGCAGTAGGCACAATTGTAAGTTCCGGATACGGATTTATCTGCGGTGCGTATATGCCGATATCTCAGTTTTCAGACGGACTTCAGAAAATTATTTCATTTTTACCCGGCACTTACGGAACATCTCTTATACGCAATCACGCTATGCAGGGCGTTTTTAAAGAAATGTCTGCACAGGGCTTTCCTGATAACATTGTAGAGGTAATCAGGGATTCCGTTGATTGCAATCTGTATTTTTTTGATAACAGGGTGCAGACCGAAACGATGTATCTGATACTTTCAGCTACAATTGTAATTCTTGTTGCAATTTATATTATGATAAATATAATAAAAAACAGAAAGGCAATATAGCCATAAT
>JAIDJS010000096.1 GCA_029052085.1 Eubacterium sp. | reverse complement strand
ATATAATACCTATTGGGCAGAGCTTACGGATGCTCATGGTGCCGGACTTCGCTTTGAAAGTGAAAATTCCTTTGTGTTTGATGCAAATCATTTCAATGTCAGCCAATGGGCAAAAGCAGCTCATGCGGAGGATTTAAAGGAATATGAAACAACGGCTGTTCATATTGACGGATATATGCTTGGTGCAGGCTCAAATGCCTGTGGTCCTGCTCCGTTTGATGAGCATAAAAAGGCAGTTGTAAGCGAATATGAAAACAGCTTTACCGTTAAACCGATAGGAAATCAGAATGTTTAAAATAGGAACAGATATAATAAGAATTTCAAGAATAGAAAAGAGCCTTGAAAAGGAAAGCTTCAAGGCATCTGTTTTTACGGATAATGAAATTCTTTATGCAAAAAAAGCCGAAACCTTTGCGGGGATTTTTGCAGCGAAAGAGGCTTATTTCAAAGCAAAGGGAACAGGAATTATTAAAAAACTTAATTCAATAGAAATTAATCATGATGAAAAGGGTAAGCCATATATCAGCGGGGTTGAACATTCGGATGTTTCAATCAGCCATGACGGTGATTATGCCATAGCATCAGTTGTTTTATGGGAGTAAGTAAGAATATGAGAATATTAACAGCGGATGAAATAAGAAAAGCGGAGGAAAAAGCAATAAAAAAATATTTTTCCGAAGCTGAGTTAATGAACAGAGCAGGGAAAAAATGTGTAGATAAAATTGTTAAGTTTTACGGCAGAGAGATAGATGGAAAGCGAATCCTTGTTTTCTGCGGAAATGGTAAAAATGCAGGCGATGGCTTTGTTATTGCAAAACGTCTTTGCCAGTTTGGCAATAATGCCGAAATCGTGCTTTGCGATAAAGAGCCAACCCTGCCTGCACCCAAAAAGTATTTTGACGAAGCAGTGGAAAGCGGTGTTAAAGTAATAAGTTTTACAGATTGTGATATGGATTGTGCTTTGATTGTAGACTGCATTTTCGGAATCGGATTTCACGGCGAGCCGAAGGAGCCGTTTCATTCCGTTTTCAATGCCATTAACGAAAGCGGAGCAATCGTTGTATCTGTTGATACACCAAGCGGCACGGATGCGTCTGACGGCTCGGTAACCAATGCGGTTCGTGCGAATTTAACGATTGCGATATCAACCTATAAATATTGTCACGTTCTTCCTCCTGCGAATGAATACTGTGGAAAAATGACAGCCGTAAATATCGGTATTCCGAATGATTGTTACAGCGAGAGTGCATTAACCATAACCAAGGCTTATGTGAAAAACGCCTTTGAAAAAAGAAGGCTTAATTCAAATAAAGGAGATTTCGGAAAACAGCTCAATATCTGCGGAAGCTATAAAATGCCGGGTGCTTCTGTTATCAGTGCAAAGGCAGCGCTAAAAACAGGTGTGGGTCTTTTAAAATGTGCGTTTCCGAAATCAATTTACGGTGTTCTGACAGCGCATTTAACACAGCCGATTTTTGCTCCGTTAAGTGAAAATGAGAACAAAACGCTGTCTATGGGTGCTTTGACGGCGATTCTTGATGAAATGAAATGGGCAGACAGTATTGCGGTCGGCTGCGGTATGGGTGTTAATGAGGATACGCAGCTGCTGATTCATCAGATTGTGAAAGAAAGCGAAGCTCCTGTTGTTATAGATGCAGACGGCATAAATTCCGTATCTGTGAATATAGATGTTTTGAAGGACTCTAAAGCTCCTGTTGTTTTAACGCCCCATCCGGGAGAAATGGCACGGCTTATCGGCAGGGATGTTGCATTTGTTCAGAAAAACCGAATCAAATGTGCTGCATCCTTTGCAAAGGAGTATGGCTGTATTGTTGTGCTTAAGGGTGCAAATACTGTTGTAACAGACGGTGTAAATGTTTTGGTTAATACAACAGGCAATGCAGGTATGGCAATGGGCGGAACAGGCGATATGCTTACAGGTATGATTGCTTCGTTTATTGCCCAGGGAATGGCGCCTTTCAATGCCGCTGTTTCTGCTGTATATATCCATGGTCTTTGCGGAGATATAGCTGCAAGAGAGTTAAGCCAAAGGGGAATGACTGTAGACGATATGCTTGAGCTTCTGGGTGCTTTGATGACTGAATTTGAGTAATGGAATGATAGCATTTGAAAAGAATTGTGCCGATAATAATCTCTGTCTGCATTCTGCTTGCAGGCTGCAGTGTAAAAGCATATACACCCGAGCTGAAGGATTTCAGCCAGAATGCCTCTGTTGAAGCAGGTGATTTTTCTTATACCTGTGAAATTTCTATGGCTGAAAATGCCGTAACGGTAACGGCAACTTCTACCAATGCGAATGGAATGTCTATTGTTTATAATGGCAAATCGGCTAATTTCAAATATCTTGATATGGAATATGAAATTGTTTCCGATAAGATAGATGATACCAATCCTGCAAAAGCCATTTATGAAGCATTTGCAGTTCTTAAAGAGGGTTTTCCGGACAATGCTTCCAAAACCGCAGACGGCTTCAGATATGACGGCAAGACAGCTCTTGGCAGCTTTACGCTGCTTCAAAGGGACGATTATTCCTATAAATCGCTGCAATTTAAGGATGCTAATATCAGTATGGAATTTGAATAAGTAAAGGAAATAATAATTATGTTTTTCAAAAAAGAACCATATCCGAAAGAATATCCGAATATGCCGGTTCCGTCCTTAGAGCCAAGTAAGGGGCAGAAGGCACAGATGAACAGGAAATTCGGAATGTTTATCCATTTCGGTATTAATACTTTTAATAATACCGAATGGTCAGACGGCAGTCTGCCGATTGAGAGCTATAAGCCAACGGCAATAGATGCAGACAGCTGGGTTAAAACTGCTTATGAAGCAGGAATGAACTATGTAATTCTTATTACAAAGCATCATGATGGCTTCTGCCTTTGGGATACGGATACAACAGATTATTCAGTAAAATATTCTTCTGTTAAAACGGATGTAGTCAAAGCAGTTTCCGAGGCATGCAGAAAATACGGGATTAAGCTTGGTCTTTATTATTCCTTGTGGGACAGGCATGAAAAATGCTACAAAAATGATGAAGCGTATGTTCAGTATATGGAAAAGCATTTAACCGAGCTTATGGATGGAAGATATGGCGAGGTTGTTGAATTATGGCTTGACGGCGAATGGGATAAAACCTGCCGCAGATGGCAGATAGACAGGCTGTATAATCATGTTAAATCCATGCAGCCTTACTGCCAGATTTCAATAAACAACACCATCGGCAAATTCAATAACCGAAAGGGGATTCCAAGCAAAAGATATATGCCGAAGAATTATCGATATGGCGATCCTATCCGTATGTTTCCCTGTGATTTCAGGCTTTGGGATCCTCATATGTGCAGAGCGGATGATCCTAAAATCTATACCTTTGGCGGTAAGGAATATTATCTTCCGTTTGAGTATACCATATGCTCAAGAAAGGAATTCAGTTGGTTTTATTGTGATGAATACAGCAAAAAACCGCTTACCGATGCTGAGGATATCATAAAAAACTACCGCATATTGGTTGAAAACGGCAATGTAATGGTTATTAATCTTCCGCCTGATAAAAACGGAAAGCTTGTAAGCGGCGATGTAAAGAATCTTATGTATGTTGCTGAAAAACTTAATATTAAAAGG
>JAIDJS010000095.1 GCA_029052085.1 Eubacterium sp. | reverse complement strand
CAAGCGTTTCGTTACATCAAACATCACATCGCCTGACAGCGCAGTGATTATTGCATTGCTTATCGGCGATAAATCGGAAATACCGAATAATATAAAGGAAAATTTTAGATACAGCGGTGTATCTCACATTATGGCAGTATCCGGTTTGCATCTTGCCGTTTTTTGCGGTACAGTTTCTTTTTTATTGAAGAAACTAAGAATTCCGAAAGTGTGGCAGGTGGTCATTACTTTTTCCTCTGTTATATTTTATATGGCATTGGCAGGTTTTTCTAAATCTATTCTTCGTGCCGGAATTATGATGATTGTTATGCTATGCAGCCGATTGTTCAATGAACGAAGCGATGCACTGAATTCTCTTGGTATAGCGGTGTTTATTATTTGTCTTAATCCCTTTGCCGTAACGGATGCCGGTGCATTATTAACAGTAACAGCCGTCCTTGGTTTAGTTGTGATTAACCCGGTGTTTATCAGAATATATAGACCTAAAACGAAGCTTGTAAATTATGTTTACAGATCGGTTTGCGCTTCCTTGTCCGTATTTTTAACAACTTTACCCGTTATTTGTATAACCTTTGGCTATGTCAGTATGTTTGGAATAATTCTTAATATTGTTATTATTCCTTTGGCACAGCTTGCTTTGGTCTCGTCGTTTTTGATGGCTATATTTGGCTGGTTTAAACCATTTGCATTTATACTTTCCTGCTTTTGTCGGTTTTCAGCTTCAATGATGTTTTTTATAACTGAGAAAGTGGCAAATATACCATATGCTGTTGCTGATGTATCTGAAAACAGAATATTTCTTGCAATAGGGTCAGTCCTGATATTTTTTGGTATTTCTTCTCTTTTTTGGAGAAAAACACTTCTTAAGCGTACTGCTATAATTGCATTGACTGTTTTTATTACTGTTGTTTCGGTTTCTGCTTTCATAGAGCATAACAATATTTATGTTAAAGATATAAACGGATATTATACAACCTCAGTTGTTATTTATAATAAAAGAAATGCCGTTATAATAGGTGTTGATGATTCGTCACAGTACTATGCTGTATCAAATATGATTAAATCAAAAAATCTTCATATTTCGATGATTGCTGATTTGAATGACAGTGTGTATTCCAAAAAGCTTGCAAATAAGTTTGGTGCACTAAATTACGTCTGTGATAATGAAAATATAAAATATCTTAATCATTGCAGCAATTTTTTCTGTGATGAAGATTTTATTGTTGATTTATGGGAGCAACTTAATGTAGAATATAAAAGTAATAAGCAGAATAAATATATTTTATTGAAAATATATGATACCGAATTTATGTGTATCAAAAAGTATGAATGTTCAGATTTTGCCGATCATGTTATTTATCTTGATAATGAATCGGATTATGATATTGTTTATACAGTAAATGAAAACGGATTTACCGAAAGGAGGCTTCATGAATGGCAAAGATAACCGAAGCTGAGTTTAAGGCGCAGATAAAAACTACTGAATTCTCAAACGCATATCTTATTTTTGGTCAGGAGGGATATCTTAAAAATCATTATGTAAATCTTCTCCGAAAAAAAGCAGTTGAGCCGACCTTTGAGGATTTTAATTTTCACTCTTATAACGGAAAAGATACAGCGTTGGATGAAATTCTTAAAGATGCAGAGCTTCTGCCAATGATGAGCAATTATAATTTTGTTCTTGTCTGCGATTATCCGTTTGATAAAAGTGAAAATGATGTTAAGCTTGTTCAGGAATTTTTAAAGGATATACCGGAAACAACAATTCTTGTTTTCTGGTATGATGCTCTCGAATTTCCGTTTAAGAATAAAGACGGAAAGGTAAGTGCAAAATCAACTAAAATTGAAAATGCTTTTGCAAAAGCCGGATCGGTTATAGAGCTTAATTTTAAAACGGAAGCAGAGCTTGTAAAAATGCTTGTGTCAGGTTTCAGGAAGCGTGGTTATGAGCTGACTCCGAATCTTGCAAAATATTTAATTTCCATTTCCGGAACAGATATTCAGACACTTCAGAATGAAACGGAGAAAATTTGCTTTTATCTTAAAGGAAATGAGGTTACAAAGGATATAATTGACAAGCTGGCAACAAAATCCCTTCAGGCAAGGGTAAATGACTTATCAAAAGCAATTTTGGCAGGGGACAGTAATAAGGCTTACGCTGTTTTGAATGCGCTCTTTTTTTATGATAAGGATGTAAAAACCGATTATCTTCTTGGTACCATTACGAAAAGCTTTGTTGATATGTACAGGGTAAAATG
>JAIDJS010000094.1 GCA_029052085.1 Eubacterium sp. | reverse complement strand
GACATAATGGAGCGCTGCCTGTATAACAGCATACTTTCGGGAATGGCAGAGGACGGGAAATCGTTTTTCTATGTTAATCCGCTTGAGGTTTACCCTAAAGCAAGCAAAATGGATTCAAGAAAAAACCATATTAAGCCTGTTCGTCAAAAATGGTTCGACTGTGCCTGCTGCCCGCCGAATCTTGCAAGACTTATTTCCGATTACGGAGAATACTGCTTTACTGAAACAGAGAATACGCTTTTTATTAATCTTTATCAAAGTGCAGATATAAAAACAGACAAGGCAGATATAAAAATAATTTCCGATTACCTGAACAGCGGAAAAGTCTCATTTAAAATCAAAGCAAGAAGAGCATTTAAGCTTGCCCTGCGAATTCCTTATTGGAGCAGTCATTTTACATTCAGCAAAGAAAATCCGTTTATCAAAAGGGGTTATGCTTATTTTGATATCCGCAATGAGGATGAAATAACCGCCGAATTTAATCCCGAAATTAAAATAATCAAATGCAATTCAAACGTGAGGGAAAACACAGGTAAAATTGCCGTTACAAGAGGACCGATAATTTACTGTCTTGAAGAGAGAGACAACGGCAAAAATCTTCACTTATTAAGTCTTTCAAGACACCCTAAATTCAGATTTGACGGAGAATTTATAACGGCAAACGGATACAGAGAAGAGCTTACATCAAATAAGCTTTATTCGGAATATAAGGATGCTTTTGAAAAGCCTGTCCGCCTGAAATTCATACCCTATTATAAATGGGCAAACAGAGGCGAAAATGAAATGAGCGTTTATATACGATATTAAAAGATGAAAACGGCTGCGGAACGATCCGCAGCCGTTTATTATTGCTAACATCAACAGAATTTGCCTTGCTTTCTGCAAAACAAAGACTTATTTATCACACTTTATTGTTACTGTTTTGCCGCCAATGGCAAAATCATATTCCAGATATCCGGAAAATTCTGTAGTCTGCATCGAGTTATTCATCGGAACAGTAAATGCCACGTGATCTTTACATACAGCACCGTTATCCAGCTTTGCTTCAACATAAACATCATATCTTGCAGCTGCCTTTAGATCCTTTATATAAAACGTGGGCAAATCCATCTCATAAAACGAATCATGAATCTCATTGCTTTCATCTTTTCTTAATTCCGATTTTTTGAGTGCCTGCCTGTAAACCTCTTTGCCGTCTGCAGAAACAACGATATCAGCAGAACTCAACTTTGTATACTTTGAATTGTACCATACATATGCCTCCGAAAATGTATTTATGAAAAGTAATTCATTATTGGCTCTGTCTTCTATATCATAGGTTACATAACCGTCAGTTGTTCCGAAAACATCCCCGATAGCAATATACACCTCCTGCTTAATGATATTCTCACCATCATCAAGCACAAAATAAATGGGCTTATCAAGGCTTAAATCAATATTGACATTTGCAACAAATTCTCCGTTATTTTCCTCGGCAGAAAGGCGGTCAACACCGCCGTCCCTTTTAGGAACAAGATAATAAATCTTGGAATTCTTCGGATAGCTTGACGGAGCATATTTTAATTCAACCTCGGCAATATAAGGTGCTTTGGAATTGTTTTGTATGATATTTACCTCAATATCATAATAATCATCGCCGTCATACTCCTGACCGCCGCGGCTGTTTATACACTCCTGAAGATAAGCATAAGAATTATTAAGACCGTTTATTTGATTTTCAAGCGCACCGATTTTTCCCGAAAAAGAAAAAACAGAGATTACAAATGCAATGGAAACAATCGTTAATAAAATTGACAGGCTTTTTGTCTTACTGTCAACATGATTCTTCGCTGACTGAATTAAATCATTCGTATATCGGTTAGCCTTAATTGCTTCAGCCTCACTGTATCCCTCGGAATCAGCATTTTTATCAGGATTAACCGTTTTATAATCCAGACCAAGCAAATCATCCATTGAAGCTTCAAAAAAATCGGCAAGCTCAATAAGCTTTTTTAAATCAGGCATTGCCGTGCCGTTTTCCCATTTGGATATCGTTTGACGGGTAACCCCTAATTTTTCAGCAAGATATTCCTGAGAATAATCCTTTTCTTTACGAAGATTTCTTAAATTTTCATCAAATCTCATAAAACCACTGTCCTTTCAAGCTAATCATAGCACAAAAATTAAATAAATAACAATCGAAAATCAGTATTCAAAATGTAAATTTACAGTTGCGCAGCTGAAAAAAACTCCCCAAATTCAAAAAGAATTCGGGGAAAATTTTTAAATTACAAAAGCTTTTCAAAGCCTTCAGTTGTATATTCCTCAACATTTCGCTTTTTCTTAAGCTGCGCCATAAGTGCATTTACTCTCTTCCTTGTCATTGGATAAAGAACAGCAAATAAAACCGAAACCGCAAGCAGAGCAGCAGGAATAATGGTTGAAATATTTTCCATACCGTTTATAATTTTCGGATCCGTCACAACATTGAACAGAGCCTCATTTCCTGCAACATCGGCAGAGGAATCATAGCCGTAAAGCGAAAGAAGCTGACCTGCCATTAAAATACCGAAGGCAGAGCCGAATTTCTGAATAAGCTGCGGCAGGGCTGTTATAGTTGATTCTCTTCTTTCGCCGGTTTTGAATTCATCAAGTTCAACCAAATCATAGCCCATTGAATAAAACAGCGTCCAGAATGTACCCACACCAAGACCAAGCACGGCAGGAGCAAGAATACACATAATTTTAAAGCCGCCGATTGTAAGATCAAGACCGACTAT
>JAIDJS010000093.1 GCA_029052085.1 Eubacterium sp. | reverse complement strand
GGAAAGGAACCCCGGCTTCGCCTGCAACTGCCTTAGCAAGAAGGGTTTTACCTGTTCCGGGAGGGCCTACAAGAAGAACACCCTTAGGAATTCTGGCACCAAGCTCTGTAAATTTTTTCGGATCCTTAAGGAAATCTACAAGCTCTTCAAGGTCTTCCTTTTCTTCATCGCAGCCTGCAACATCCTCAAAGGTTTTTGAATCCTTGCTTTCGTTGGCTATTTTCGCTTTTACCTTACCAAAGCCGAGAGATCTGCTGGCCTCGCCGTTTATAGAATCGCCCATTCTCTTCATAATAAACCAACCGAAGAAAATTAAGCCGGCAACGGAAATGAGTATAGGAAGCAGGCTCAGAATCCAGCTTCTTGAGTTGGTAACTTTATAATTGAAAGAAATCTGATTGTCAGGATTTGCTTCATTATATTCATTTATGCTGTCCCTGACATCGTCAAGAAATATAGAAACGCTTTTCACGTTATACTTTTTCGGCGTTTTAGGATCCTTAAAAGTATTATAAACCATTGCACCCGTAGTTAAATCAAGCTCAAAGGTCTGAACTTCGTTATTTTTAAACATATTAATTATTTCGCTGTACTTCGGCTCCTGCTTATCGCCATTATTCATAAAATAAAAAGCTGTCAGAAACAGACAAAAGGTAAGTAAGCAAATAATAATTGATTTTGCATTTCTTGATGTTTTATTCATTAAAGATTATCCTCCGTACAGGCAAATCAAAGCATAGGTCAAAGCCTGCCGATTTACCCTTACTTATGTGTTAGAATCGTTCGGAATATTCAACATTCAGGATTAAAACATTTTTGGTTGAATCCGTGATTTTCACTCTTTCATCAACGCAGTATCCATAAATGCCGATAATACCGCTGTCATCTGTTATAACAGGTATTTCATCCCTGATTTCAACAGGTATTTCAAGCTCGTTAAAAAGCTTTTTCAGTGATTTAGTGCATGCTCTATCAGCAGGGGTAATTTTATCTCCGCTCTGCCTTGAGCGAATTGCAACACTGCCAACTATTTTATCACAGTCGCAATAAAAAGCAAACTTTTTCCCGCATAATTCACATTTATTTAAAAATTCATTAAAACAAAGTATTTCTTTTGAAAAGGTAAATACTTTGTTTTTATTTTTTTCTTCAAAATCTGCAATCCTCAAAAAAGTTTTATTGGAAACGGCATA
The DNA here is from genome assembly GCA_029052085.1 of Eubacterium sp. Taxonomy (GTDB): domain Bacteria; phylum Bacillota; class Clostridia; order Oscillospirales; family Acutalibacteraceae; genus Eubacterium_R. The sequence goes on along the minus strand of JAIDJS010000093.1, from coordinate 188 downwards.
GACACTGCCGCTGATCTGAAGCTTTCCTGAATGATGAAGCAAATTAAGAAGTTCATTAATTTTATATTCGTTTAAAGAGATATGATTTATAAGAAAATATTTTATAATAACTCTTTTGATTATTGAAACAGGATAATGATTCAGCATTCTGATATCAATCATATTGTTGCATAATACACTGTCAAAGC
>JAIDJS010000092.1 GCA_029052085.1 Eubacterium sp. | reverse complement strand
CTATTTCTGCATGTCTCGTTGGCTCGGAGATGGGTATAAGCGACAGGTAATCAATCCCTGCTCTTTAACAAAGGAGCAAAAAGATTAAATTATTCGGATATAAGATTCTGAATAAGATAATTTTCAGCTTCTTCTATAATTGTATGAAGCTCTGATTGATTAATGATATCTGCTCCTGTTCTCGATTTATCCTCAATAAAAACAAAACGGGCATCAAGAAGTGAAATGGCTGCTGATGCAAGCTCATGACCGATTGTATAATCAAGACGGAACATTTCAGACGGAAGCTTGCCTGATTTTGCAAGGGTCAGCGCACCTCTGTAAAGGCAAAGCATATAGTAATCGTGAAGATAGCGAACCGTATCTGTTCCCTCGGTTGATGCAACTGCTGTTTCAAGCAAAATTTTCATTCCCTGGGAAATCGCGCTCATAGTTGTGCCTTCGCTGCCCTCGTTTGAAATTTTATAAAGGTAATCCTCATCAATTCCATATCTGCTCGTTGAAACACCGAGCAGGTAGTCGGTTGTAACGCCGTAGTAATCACTGCATTTTATAACAAAATCAAGTCCGCATTCTCTTATGCCTTTTTCATAATGGCTTAAAAGTGCCTGACTGATTCCTAAATCTGCAGCTGCTTTTTTCTGGCTGCAGCCTCTTTCTTTTCTAAGCTGAGAAAGTATTGCAGCAAATTTAGAATTTTTCTCTTTATTTTCTGCCATTTTTTAATATCCTTTTTTCTTTCACAAATTCTTTTCTTTCTTTATACATTTTGTATTATACTATTTGTTTTGAAATAAGTAAATAGAAAGTTGGCTTTGTAAATAAATTGTAATTATTGGCTCAAATTGGGGGTTTTGAAATGAAAACATACACAATTTATCTTTTCAGACACGGATTAACAAAAGGAAATCTAAACGCACAGTATATTGGGCATACAGATTTACCGCTCACTACAGATAGTATATCTGCACTCAGAAGTATAAAAGCGCATCACCACTATCCGAAGGTACAGGCGGTTTTTACCTCTCCTCTGAAAAGATGTATAGACAGCGCAAATATTATGTTCCCTGAAAACAATCCTCTGGTTATCAATGATTTAATTGAATATGATTTCGGCGAATTTGAAGGCTGCACAGCAGAGGATTTAAAAGACAACGAAGATTTCAAAGAATGGCTGCGCGGCGATATGCACGCAAAGACACCTTACGGCGAAAGCAATGCCCAGTTCTTTGCCCGTGTCTGCTCTGCCTTTGAAAAGATTGTTGACGGAATGGCAAAAAGCGGAACAGAATCGGCAGCTATTGTTGGCCACGCAGGTGTTCTTATGGCAATTCTTGCCTGCTATGGTCTGCCCGAAGCACCAATGGCGCACTGGCAGATGGAAGCAGGCTATGGTTTTAAGCTTCGCATTATTCCGTCTTTATGGATGCAGGCAAATAAGGTTGAGGTTGCCGATACTGCTCCGATTTCAGCAAAAAAGGAATGAATTCTTTTTGTATGGCTTCGGAAAACTGTTGAATCCCTCCACCGCAAAGCGGTCCCCCTCCCTTTAACAAGGGAGGTCAGTATAAGGATATAAGCGGTATTCCTCTCTTTTACAAGGGAGGCTTGTTTAAGATATATAAACAGAGAAAACCTCCCAATGGGAGGTTTTCCTTTTTTAATAATCACTAAGTGATGCAAAATTCTGTCTGTTTTCCGCAAGGGAAATACTTGTTTTGCCGTAAATCTTCTTCTGAAGTATCTGTGCTGCAAGAGGACAGTCTACCTTCCAGATCCATTCGCCGTAATATGTTCCGCCCTTACAGGTTGTAAGCGTTGTTCCGTCTGTATTTGTTTCATTGGTAGGAACAGTATAGGTTACGGTTTTATATGAAATCCATCCATGTGAAAGCGCATACTGACCGATTGAAAGAATTTCCTTCTTTGAAAATCCGGTTTTAACATATGGCATAAGCGTTGTTGCAAGCTCAGCAAGTTTCATTGTTGAAGCGTCCTTTACTTTTTTGAAAAGAGAAAGAAGAACGGTTTTCTGCCTGTCTGCACGAACGTTATCTGAATCAAGATGTCTTATTCTGCAATAAGCAAGTGCCTGTTCGCCGCTGAGAAGAAGATCGCCGGCTTCGCCGCTGATTGATACGCCTCCATAGGTGTTCGGATGATTATTGATTTCTCTGATTTCTGCTGCGCTCATTGTTACCGTAACGCCGCCGAGTGAATCAATAATCTTCTGGAAGCTTGTAAAGTTTACAATAACATAGTTATCGATATTAACCTTAAACATTCTTTCAACTGCATTGATATAACAGTCAACACCGCCGAAAGCCATTGCTCCGTTTATTTTGCCGTATCTTCCCGTGCTTTCATCGCCCGGCGTTGTTTCATAATAAATATAAGAGTCACGAAGAATTGAGGTTAAAACAATTTCACCTGTCTGTGTATTTACGCTTCCGATAATAGCAGAGTCGGCTCTTGTTCCACTCTCTGAAATTTCATCGCCGCGTGTATCCTCGCCGATAAGCATAACATTCAGTACATTGCTTGAGCTTACAGGCTCGCCGTTATAATACCATTTCTTTACCATATCACGATAGGAAGAAGAATATTCGTTTTCATTAATTGTTTCAAAGTTCTCGTAGAACTCGTCCATTCCCTTCCATTCATCCGTGGTTGTGTTTGGTGTATCGGGATCCTGCTGTGTAATACCATTCAGCATATCATTTACATACCAAACGGCATATCCGCCGGTACCCACAATTGCAATAGCAAGCACAAGAATTAACGAAATGCAGATTTTTCCAACCTTTGTTTTGCGCCATTTCTTTTTGCTGTTTTTATTTTTATCTTTTCTTGCTCTTCTCGGCATATTTTCTGTTTCATATCCTCCAAGCTCAAAAAGATTTACGCTTGCATCGGCTTCATCATTCGGAACTTCCCTGTTGCTTTCAAGGAATGGCTCATCTATATTGAAATCCATTTTTACCGGAGGTTTTGCCGGAATCTTCGGCTCTTCTTTTTTAGGCTCGTCCTTATATACAACTGTTGCGCTTGCATTTGCAGCAGCGGTTTTTTCCGGTACCTCAGGTTTTTTCTCTTTTTTTACCGCTTCTGCTTTTGATTCTTCTTTTTTTGGTTCAGGCGCTTTAGCAGGAGAAATCTCTGAAGGCTTCATTTCCTTCTTTGGATTTACATCTTCTTTTATCTGAGGTTTCGGCTCTTCCTTTTCAGGCTTGTCCTCTTCCTTTTTTAATGCTTCCTTTGCCTTATCTATTTCATCCATTTTGGCTTTTATATCCTCGCCAACATTCTTATTTATAATTTCATTAAGAATATCGTCTAAATCGTAATCCGGAGTACCCATTTGCGATTTCCCCTCTCAAAAATTTTCATACACTTAGCATTATAT
>JAIDJS010000091.1:2279-3268 GCA_029052085.1 Eubacterium sp. | reverse complement strand
TATTTATTCAGCTTTTTTTACCGGAGAAAATGAAAATATGGTATCAATGTGTGCAAAGGCATTTTTTGATGCCTTGGTAGAGTTGAATAATGGTGAATATAAGGGTGAAAAAATTATCGTTTTAGGTCCGAGTCCTGCAAAAATCAGCAAGATAAGCAATAATTACCGTTACAGACTTGCGGTAAAATGCAAAAATTCAAAAACAATTCGCAAAATGTTTAATGAAATTTTGAAAAGAATCAGTAAAATGAAGGAATATAAGGATATTTCAGTTTCGCTTGATCTTAATCCTTATGATTTAATATAGGAGAATATAAATGGCATTAAGAAATATAGTTAAGGTAGGGGATCCTATTTTAAGCAAAAAACGCCGAATGATAGAAAAATTTGATGAAAAGCTTTCAACTCTTATTGATGATATGCTTGAAACAATGTATAAAGAAAATGGAGTAGGACTTGCTGCAGTAAAGGTTGGCATGTTAAAAAGAGTTGTGGTAATTGATGTAGGCGATGGCCCTATGGAGCTTGTTAATCCTGAAATAACCCTTGCTGAGGGAGAGCAGAAGGAACAGGAAGGCTGTCTTTCTCTTCCGGGAAAATACGGAACTACCGTTCGTCCGATGAAGGTTCAGGTTAAAGCACAGAACAGGGAAGGCAAATGGCAGGTGTTTACAGGCGAGGGGCTTAAGGCAAGGGCTTTTTGCCATGAGATTGACCATTTGGATGGAATTTTATTTACATCAAAAGTAATTGACGGAGTTGTTGAGGGTTAATGAATGTTGTTTTTATGGGTACACCTGATTTTGCTGTGCCGTGTCTTGAAAAACTGATTAAAAGTGAAGACTGTAATGTTTTGGCTGTTTTTACGCAGCCGGATAAAAAGGTCGGAAGAAAGCAGCTTTTAACTCCGCCTCCTGTTAAAGCTTTGGCAGTGCAGTATGAGATTCCTGTTTATCAGCCGGTTACTTTAAAAAACGAAGATGCTTATG
>JAIDJS010000091.1:0-2269 GCA_029052085.1 Eubacterium sp. | reverse complement strand
TGCTTATGAAACCATTAAGGAATTGAATCCTGATTTACTTGTGGTTGTTGCTTACGGCAAAATACTGCCGAAGAGCATTCTTGATTATCCCAGGTATGGCTGCATAAATGTTCACGCTTCTCTTTTGCCGAAATATCGCGGTGCCGCGCCCATTCAATGGGCAGTGCTTAACGGAGATGAGAAAACAGGCGTATGTGTTCAGCAAATGGATGTCGGAATTGATACGGGGGATATTCTTCTCAGCAAGGAAACAAACATTGATATCAACGAAACCTCGGAAGCTTTGTTTGACAGGCTGTCAGTAATGGGTGCAGATGCACTTATAAAAACCATTGATTTAATACTAAAAGGACAGGCAAGTCCTGTTCCACAGCCTGATGGCGATTTCGGCTATGCTTCGATGATTGATAAATCTATGAGTGCTATTGATTGGAATAAATCAGCATTTGAAATTCATAATCAGATCAGAGGGCTTCAATCCTGGCCTTGTGCTTCTACTGTTATAAACGGAAAAAATGTTAAAGTACACAAATCTGTTTTAAGTAATGAAAAAGGAAATGAAGCAGGGAAAATTGTTAATAATAAGAATGTTGTAACGGTTTCCTGCGGAGATGGTAATTGCATTGATATTCTTGAATTGCAGCCGGATGGTAAAAAAAGAATGGATAGTAAATCCTTTCTTGCAGGAAATAAAATTGAAATAGGTCAGTTTATAGGAGAATGATATGGGAACTTATTTAGCATATTATCTTACGGGTTTTATCATGATTCCTGTGTTTATTTTTGCACTTATCTGCCAGTCTAAGGTTAAGTCAAGTTTTAATAAATACAGTCAGATAAGAAATTCAAGAGGTTTAACAGGCGCTGAAGCTGCTTACAGACTTTTACAGCTTAACGGAATTACCGATGTAAAAATCAAACGAATTTCTGGCAGCTTAACAGATCATTATAATCCAAGAACAAAGGAAATCTGCCTTTCCGAAACAGTTTTTGATTCAAAAAGCATAGCTGCTGTTGGTGTTGCCTGCCACGAAGCCGGTCATGCCTGCCAGCATGCAGAAAGCTATTTTCCGCTTAAAATCCGCAATATGGTTATTCCTTTAACAAATATTGGTTCAACTGCCGGAATTCCGCTTGCGTTGCTTGGTTTTTTCTTTGCATTTGATCCGCTTATCTATATTGGCATTGCTCTTTATGGTGCAGTGGCGCTGTTTCAGCTTATAACACTTCCCGTTGAATTCAACGCCTCGGCAAGAGCCTTAAGAACGATTCAGGATAATGGATTTTTAATTTCAGAAGAATATACGGGAGCTAAGAAGGTGTTAACTGCCGCTGCATTGACCTATGTTGCTGCACTTGCTTCAGCTCTTGCAACCTTGTTAAGATTGTTGATTTTAGCGAACAGAAAAAGATGATGAAAAGTTCAAGACAGATTGCTTTTGAAACTCTGTATAAGATTTTTTATGATGATGCGTATTCAAATATTGCACTGGACAGTGCCATTGCGGAAATTCCGGAGGGAAAAGCATTCATAACAAGGCTTGTTTACGGAGTTGTTGAAAGAAAAATTACAATAGACAGTATTATTTCGGCGTTTTGCAAAAAGCCTAAGCCCAAGGTGCTTGTAATATTGAGGATGGGTATCTATCAGCTTTATTTTATGGACAAGGTACCGGCAAGTGCTGCGATAAATGAAAGTGTTGAGCTTGCTAATAATAACGGACTTTCGTATTATTCAAAGCTGATCAATGCTGTTTTGCATAATGCTGACAGTAATAGAACAAATATAGAGAAATTAACGGATTTAAGCGTTAAATATTCAGTTCCGCAGCATCTTATTAATATGTGGTACAAGGCATACGGCAAAGATAATGTTGATGGCTTTTTACCTTGTCTGAATGAAAATGCCCCTGTTTTTGCCGTTCCGAATCAAACACTTGTTGATGCGGATGAGCTTTTATATGAGCTGAATTGTGATGGTATAGACGGCGAAATATTTAAAGAATTGGTTGTCATTACTTCCTCTTTTGATTTAAAAAAATGCCGTGCTTTTCAGAATGGATTGTTTCATATTGAAGATTTATCCTGTTATAATGCGGTTAAGGCGCTTGAATTAAAGGAAGAGGATGTTGTTTTTGATATTTGCTCTGCTCCCGGAGGAAAAGCATTTACCGCGGCTTCATTTATGAACAATAAAGGCAAAATCTATGCGTTTGATATTTATGAGCATAGGGTAAAACTGATTCAGGCCGGAGCAATCCGACTTGGT
>JAIDJS010000090.1 GCA_029052085.1 Eubacterium sp. | reverse complement strand
GACAATGATTGCAGTGAATTTGAATTTTTAACTGCAGTTATGTATAAATATTTTTCTGATAAAGAGGTTGATTATGCTGTTGTTGAATGTGGTATGGGAGGACTTGAAGATGCAACAAATGTTGAACCGGAAAATATTTCAGTTGTAACATCCATTGCGCTTGATCATACTGCTTTTTTAGGGGATACAATTGAAGAAATCGCTTATCAGAAAGCAGGTATTATCAAAGAAAACGGTATTTGTGTTTTATATCCGAATCCTGCTTGTGAGTATGTTTTTGAAAAGGTGTGCAAAGAAAAAAATGCAGCGCTTATTAAGGTTAGCGATGCAGGCCTTTGGTCGCAGAATAATCTTAATACAGCATCTGAAGTGTTAAATCTGATTTTAGGTAAGACGGAACTGTCACTTGCTCATCTTCCTGCAAGAAAAGAAAAAATCGGAAATATATTGCTGGACGGCGGGCACAACGCTGATGCAGCAAAGGCTCTTGCAGAAAGTATTGCAAATGAAACCGCTGTTATCGGTATGATGGCTGATAAGGATATGGATGCCTATCTTTCCGTTGTTGCACCGAAATGCAAAAAAATGATAACAACAACACCCGATAATCCCCGTGCAGTTTCAGCAGCAGATTTAAAAATGCTTGCAGAAAAATACTGCAAGGATGTTATTGCAATAGATTGTCCTCTTGAAGCTGTAAAGCAGAAAGAAGTAACGCTTGTCTGCGGTTCCTTTTTTCTTGCAAGAGAGGTACGTGAATATTTAATTAAAAATAATGGCTTGTCCTAAAATTCGATAAATTATTTATAACCGCTGTGGTAATATTTTCCATAGCGGTTATTTCTTTAATATAATGAATAGAGATATCTTATTTAGGAAGTGAAACAATGAATGTAACTGTTGAAACAAGCGGAAGTCTGATGGTAGCTTATCTTATGGGAGAGCTTGATCATCATACAGCAGGAGATGTGCGTACAAAAATTGACAATGAAATCAGTTATAAAAAGCCAACGCATCTTATTCTTGATTTTAAAAATATTACTTTTATGGATTCCAGCGGAATAGGGCTTGTTATGGGCAGGTTTCGTTTAATGCAAAGCTATAAGGGCACTGTTGAAATCAGAAATGTAACAGCACAGACAAAAAAGATTATGGAGCTTGCCGGTCTTGGCAGAATAGCTGTAATTAATGAAGAAAGCAAATATAAGGAGAACTGAAATGAAAAATGAATTCAAACTGACGGTTGAAAGCAAAAGTATAAATGAAAGCTTTGCACGAGTGGTTGTTTCTGCGTTTGTAACACCGCTTGATCCAACGCTTGAAGAACTGGCAGATTTAAAAACTGCGGTATCAGAAGCTGTAACCAACTGTATTGTTCATGGATACAAAAACAGCGTCGGAAAAATTTACATATCAGGAAAAATAACAGACGAAACAGTGAAAATCATTATTCGTGATAAAGGCTGCGGAATTGATGATGTTACACAGGCAATGACTCCGCTTTATACAACGGGTGAGGGCGACAGGGCAGGACTTGGTTTTACGGTTATGGAAAGCTTTTGTGATAAAATTTCCGTTCGTTCAAAAGTCAGCAGCGGAACAAGCGTAACTCTGATTAAAAAAATTGAAGGCAAGTCAAAATGGTAATTGATAAAAGGTCGCAGATGATCGAGGAAAATATAGGACTTGTTCATTCTGTTGCAAAGCGTTTTAAAGGCAGAGGTGTTGACTATGAAGATTTGTTTCAGTCAGGCTGTATCGGCCTTATAAAAGCAGTTGACAATTTTGACGAGGAAAAGGGATTTCAGTTTTCAACCTATGCTGTTCCGGTTATTATGGGCGAAATTAAACGGGTTTTCCGTGATGGAGGAGCAATCAAGGTTGGCAGAACGCTGAAAGAAAAATCAATGAAAGCGCAGTTTTTCAGAGATAAATTTCAGAAAAAAGAGCTGCGTGAACCAACTGTATCAGAGCTTGCAGATATGCTTGGCTGTGATGTTAATGAAACAGCAGAGATACTTAATGTTATTAATCCAATGCTCTCTATTAATCAATTCGGAGAAGACGGAAGCTCGGATTTTGATATTCCTGTGGATGACAGTGATAATCTGTTTGACCGACTTTCGCTTAATCAGATTATTGATACACTGGATAATGACGAAAAGCAGCTTATTGACTGCAGATATTATAAAGGGCAGACCCAGACTGTAACTGCAAATTCTATGGGAATATCACAGGTTCAGGTTTCCAGAAAAGAAAAAGCTATTCTCCGAAAGCTTCGGGAACGGCTTGATTGCTGATAGAAGTTTGATGCTTGACAATAAAAAAGACGGACAAAATAATTTGTCCGTCTTTAATGTTATAAGTTATTTAAATCATAAGGCGTTTTCTGATACACGAAGTAGTTAAGCCAATTTGTATAAATCAGATTGCCTGCGCTTTTCCATATCATATTGGGAACAAGGTTTATATCATCATTCGGAAAATAGTTTTTCGGTTTATCAATCGGCAAGCCCTTGTTTAAATCTCTGAAGTATTCCTTGGCAAGCGTATCTCTGTCATATTCACTGTGACCGGTTATAAATATATTTCTGCATTCCATATCCGATATAATGTGTATTCCTGATTCATCACTGTATGAAATAATCTGTAAATCTTTAACCTTTGCAATGTCATTTGTGTTTAAATCCCATTCTCTTGAATGCGGAACATAAAAAACATCATCAAGTCCTCTCATAAGGGGATGCATAATATCAAGACTTCTGTGTGGAAATACACCAAACTGCTTCTTTTCAAGCGTTTCGGGCAGTATGCCATAATGATAGTATAAGCCTGCAAAGGCACCCCAGCAAATATGCATTGTTGAATAAACATTGGTTTTTGTCCATTCAAATATATCTTTGATTTCTTCCCAAAAATCAACTTCCTCATATTTGAAGTTTTCAAGCGGTGCGCCGGTAATAATCATACCATCATATTTATTATGCTTGATTTCATCAAATGTTTTATAGAATTTAAGCATGTGAGCCTCAGAGGTGTTCTTGGATTTATGCGTTGCAACTTGAAGAAGCTCAACGTTAACCTGAAGCGGTGAATTTGACAAAATTCTTAACAGCTGTGTTTCGGTTTCAATTTTTGTAGGCATTAAGTTAAGAATAATAATATAAATATGTCTGATATCCTGCTTATCATCTCTTTTATTACTCATTAC
>JAIDJS010000009.1:2829-5245 GCA_029052085.1 Eubacterium sp. | reverse complement strand
AAGGTAAGAGCGATAAACAGTAAAAACAGCATTGTTACATCCGCTTTCAGCAGTGAGTTAAGCGGTATTTATTAAAACAAAGTATAGCAGGTATTTGCTCCTGCCATATAAATCCCTCCGTCAGCTATATGGCTGACACACCTCCCTTTCACAAGGGAGGTTTTTTATTGCAGGGGCTAGATATCTCCAATACGCAGAATTCCCTGCATTTTTTTACGTCTAAATTCATTTTGTTTAATATAACCAAAAACAATTTTTATTTTTGTTGCCAATATTGATTGCGATAAATCTGATACTATGTTATAATTTTATCAAATATAAATTTTTTATAAACTGCACAAGGAGGAATTACATTGAAAGAAGCAAAAGCAATGGCATATGTAAATATGTATGGTGTGCTTGCAACTCTTGAAAATCTTTGCGAAATAGATGAAGAGGCTAAGGAAGTTATCTATTCTCTTAAGAAGCCTGTTTCTCTTTGCTTTGATGTTGCCGGCGGCCCTTGCTGCACATTTAATTTTACAAAATCAGGCTGTAAAATGACCGAGGGGGCAGAAGGCTGCACCTGCAAAATGAATTTTTCATCTCCTGAAAAGTTCAATGCACTGATTGATAGCTCAAAGCCGGGTATGCCTGTTAAAAATATTCCGCAGGTTTTATCCTTTCTTTTAGGTCCGTTTACTAAGCTTACAGACAGACTTACAAAGCTTTTGAGACCGAGCGAAGCAGATCTTAAGAACAGAGCATTCTTTGAAGAATCAACTGTTCTTACATTCTATACGATTTCAGGTGCAATTTCAGCACTTGCAAATTCAGATTCCATATCTATGTTTACTGCGCAGAGCACGGTTGACGGCGAGGTTTCCATGGGTATTAAGGATACCTGCTATGCAACAATATCCATTAAAGATCATAAATTTACAACAATTAAGTCTAAATCCGAAAATCCAAGGGCAATTATGGAATTTGCGGATATTGATTTGGCAAACGGTTTGTTTAACGGAACGGTTTCAACGATTGCAGAGCTTTGCAAAGGCAATATCTATATGGCAGGCATGATTTCGATGGTTGATAATCTTAACCGTATCTTAGACAGAGTTGCCGCTTATCTTGGTTAAGGAGGACGAACAAATGAGTAAATTTCCTGAATATAAACACGAAAAAAGCCAGGAATGGTTTAACAGAGCGCTTGATGCTATTCCGTCAGGTGTATATGGTCATTTAGGTCCGAGTGAGGGCTTGTTTCTTCCTATTACAAAATGGCCTTTAATGAGTCAGAAAGCGAAGGGTACATATTTCTGGGATGTGGACGGCAATAAATATCTTGATTTAATGTGTGCTTATGGTCCGAATGTTCTCGGTTACTGCGATGATGATGTTGACGCTGCGGCTATGGAGCAGTTAAGAATCGGCAACTGCACAACCTCTCCGTCTTACAAAATGGTTGAATGTGCAGAGCTTCTTAAGGATACAGTTGCAAGTGCAGACTGGGCATTCTTTATGAAAAACGGTTCTGACGCAACTACCTTTTCCGTTATGTGTGCAAGAGCGCATACAGGCAAAAAGAAAATGATGTTCCTTAAGGGCTATTACCACGGCGATTTCCAGTGGGCACAGAAGATAGATTATCCGGGTATTCTTCCCGAGGATGTTATGCACAACATCATTGTGCCTTGGTTTGATATAGAGGCACTTAAGCAGGCTTATGATGAATGCGGCGGCGATGTTGCAGGTCTTATTGCTCAGCCTTATGATCATGGCAACTTTAAAGATAATGAATGTGCAACTAAAGAATATTGGCAGCAGGTTCGCAAGTTCTGCGATGAAAGAGGAATTGTTCTTATTTTTGATGATGTTCGCACAGGCTTCCGTCTTGACCTTGCAGGCTCAGACCATTATTACGGAATTAAGGCAGACCTTATCTGCTTCTGTAAAGCGCTTGCAAACGGATACAATATGTCTGCTGTCTGCGGCGGAGAGCATATGAAGGCAACGGCTTCTTCTGTTACGTATACCGGCTCATACTGGATGAGTGCAGAACCGTTTGCTGCCTGCCTTGCTTGTATTCCGAAAATGAAAAAGCTTGATATTCCAACTCTTTTCCGTAAGGTCGGCACCCAGCTTACCGAAGGTTTAGTTGCGGCAGGCAAGGAGCATGGCTTTAATCTTGTTGTATCAGGCGAACCGGCATTATTCTATTTAAGAATAGCGAATGATAACAGCCTGATGCTTCATCAGGAATGGATTGCCGAATGTGTTTCAAGAGGTTTATTCCTTGCATCACATCACAATCATTTTATTAATGCAGCAATCACAGACGAGGATGTTAAGCTTGCAATTGATATTGCCGAGGATGCTTTCGGCGTTGTTCAGGCAAATCATCCGGAGCTTGATTTATCACCAATAAAATAATAAT
>JAIDJS010000009.1:0-2819 GCA_029052085.1 Eubacterium sp. | reverse complement strand
TATAAGCTACAGATAATAATTAGGGGGAATTTTTATGCCAGCAAATTATAAGCCGTTTGATAAAGCGGAATGGCTTCGCCTTGAAAAAAAGGCAGATGATTTAAGACGCCTTTGCGTTAAAACAGCAGTTTGGGGCGGATCGGGTCACATCGGCGGCGCAATGAGCGCTATGGATGCCATGACAATTCTGTATCATCGTTTTATGAAAATTGATGTGAACAATCCTGATATGGAGGACAGAGACCGCTTTGTTCTTTCAAAGGGCCACGCAGCAGTTGGTTACGCTCCGGTTCTTGTTGATTATGGTTTTATGCCTGAGGAAGAATTACATATCTTCAATCTTACCGGTGCTAAAATCGGTATGCACCTTGATTGCAACAAGGTTGTAGGCTGCGATTGCTCAACCGGTTCTCTCGGTCATGGTATTTCTCTTGCAGTTGGCTTTGCACTTGCAGGAAGAGTTAAGGGCATTGATTATATGAACTATGTTGTTACAGGCGACGGCGAGCTGAACGAAGGCTCTAACTGGGAGGCTGCAATGAGTGCCGCTCAGTTCAAGCTTTCAAATGTAGTTGTACTCTGTGATGTCAATAAATGTATGATAGACGGCAGAGTAGACGATGAAATGAAGGTTGAGCCTGTTGATAAGAAATTTGAAGCCTTCGGCTTTAATGTTATCTGTGTAAACGGTCACAATATGAAAGAACTTAACGATGCGATTGAAGCTGCTATTCAGAATCATCAGGACGGCGGCGACAAGCCGACAGCTATTGTTATGGACACAATCAAGGGTGCCGGTATTGACTTTATGGAGGATAATTACCTTTGGCATTACGGCTCACTTGATGAAGCAATGGTAGAAAAGGCAAACACATCATTAGATAATTATTACAAGGCTCGCTGCGAGCGTGCGGAAAAGGAGGCATAAGGCAATGGGCGGAATGACATATACTATGACAGATACAACCAAACTCTCAACTGCTGAGTGCTATGGTATTGCTCTTTGTGAGCTTGGCGAGGAGCATAAGGATGTTGTTGCTCTTACTGCCGATCTTGCTAAATCAACGAAAATCGGTATGTTCGGCGAGCAGTTTCCTGAACGTTTCTTTAATGTAGGTATAGCTGAGCAGAATCTTTTCGGTGTTGCTGCAGGTATGGCTAAAAACGGTCTTGTTCCTTTTGCATCTACCTTTGCTATTTTTACGGCAGCCCGTTCATTGGATCAGATTCATACGGATATCTGCTATCAGAATGTTCCTGTAAAGATTATTGCAACTCATGCAGGTACATCCTTTGGTCAGGCAGGCTCAACGCACCATTCTCTTATTGATATGGCTTGTATGAGAAGTCTTCCGAATATGACGGTTATCTGCCCTTGTGACGGCGCAGAAACCTATCATGCAGTTAAGGCTGCTTATGAGATTGACGGCCCTGTTTATATCCGTATAAACCGCGGCTTTGATCAGGTTATTTATAAGAATGTTGAGGATTGCAAGTTTGAATGGAATAAATCAACGCTTATGAATGACGGTACGGATATTACTGTTATTGCCTGCGGTTCCTGCGTGTTCGAAGCTATGCAGGCTGCCCGTATGGCAGAGGCTGACGGCGGTATCAAGGTAAGGGTTATTAATATGCACACCATTAAGCCTGTTGATGAAGAGGCAGTTATGCGTGCAATTATGGATACACGCCGTATCATTACTGTTGAAGATCACGAGGTTATGGGCGGACTCGGTTCTGCCGTTGCAGAGGTTGTTGCCAAATCCGGTAAGGCATGTGCATTTAAAATGCTCGGTCATCAGAATGCGTTTTCAACTATCGGCCTGCAGGAAGATTTGCTTGCTATGGCTAAGATTGATGCAAACGGTATCGCTGAAGCTATTCAGGAAATGATGCACGCAGATTTCGAAGCAGATGATGCTTGGGATGACGAATTCTAAAATTTATTATTTCAGTATTATTTGTTTATGAAAGGAATGTGTTACTATGGCAAGTGATGAAACACGCTACACGAATAAGGTTTTTATGGCAGGCGCCTTGCCTCTTATGAAAACGATTGCAACTGATGTTCCAAACCTAAAAAAGAAATTTGAGGGTGTTAATGCTGTTTATCAGGTTTCTGCAAAGGTGAATGCGCAGGAAAAGGAAGCAGTGCATTTCATTGTTGAAAACGGCGAGTGGTCTGTAAAGCTTGGCGAATATTTCGGCCAGCAGAAAATTGATGCAGAGCTTGAATTTGCGTCAATGGAAAAAATGAATGCTTTTATGAAAGGCGATATGACGAAGCTTCCGAAAATGCACATCAAATCTTTTTCAAAGTTTGTAAAGTTTATGATGGTGCTTTTGAAAATGAGCAGTCTTTTAAGTATTGCAGAGCCACCTGAAAATGACGAAGAAACATCTGTTCTTCTCTGCAAGCTTTATTTCTATCTTCTTTCAAGCGGTATAAGCCAGCTTAATAAATTAGGTCATCCGGCAATTCACGAATGGACTTTGAAATCTCCTGACAGATGCTATCAGTGGGAGGTTGTAGGTCATCCGGAGTGTACTGCATATATCAGAATTAAAGCCGGTAAGTCCCGTGCGGGAAGAGGCGAGTATAAAAGAGCAAAGCCGTTCTTTTGTATGAAGTTTGACAGCCCTACATCGGCTCTTAAAATTCTTCTCGGAACCGGAGATATGTTCCAGATGACTGCTGACAAGCAGCTTATGATGGAGGGCGGACCTGAATTCGGCGTTCAGATCGGCGATTATATGATGGTTGTTGGAGATCTTGCAAAATAATAGTGTTTAAGCCAAATACATCTCTGTAAAGC
>JAIDJS010000089.1 GCA_029052085.1 Eubacterium sp. | reverse complement strand
GCATTATATATTATATTTATATAGATTTCAATAAATAAATTGTAAATAAGGTATGGAAAATTATATAAATCATAAAAAAAGCATTTTTCACAAAATATAAAATAAAAGCATTAAAAAAGGGCAGCCGTAAGCTGCCCTTATAACATATTATTCTGTTGTTTCTTCAGCTGCTTCATTATCTTCTGCATCCTCAAGTTCTTCTTCAAACCTGTCTACAACAGAGATTGTTGCAACCTTTTCTCCGTCATTCACTCTCATAACCTTAACACCCTTGCTTGGTCTTAAGAAGGTAGAAATCTGGTCCACATGCGTTCTGATAACAATTCCGTCACTTGTTATCATAATTACATCCTCATTTTCGGTTACGGGAGCAATCATTGCAACCTTTCCGTACTGAGCCGTTCTGTAATTGATAAGACCCTTACCGCCACGGCTCTGCACTCTGTAATCATCAAAGCTGCTCTTTCTGCCAAAGCCTGTTTCGGAAACCGTAAGAAGTGTATATCCCTCAAGTGAAGCAGCAAAACCAACAACATAATCGCCTTCTGCAAGTGAAATAGCTCTTACACCACGTGCTGTTCTGCCGATAAGCCTTGCATCTGTTTCATCAAAGCAAATGCTCATTCCGTCATGCGTTGCAACAACAAGCTTTCTTTCTCCGTCCGTAATTTCAACGTAAGCAAGCTCGTCTCCCTCATCAAGATTGATTGCAATAATACCGCTCTGGCGGATATGCTGATATTCGTTGATATCCGTTCTCTTGATAATACCCTTTTTGGTAACCATGCAAAGATATTTTCTGTTTTCTTCTGCAGGAATTTTAACCATTGCAGAAACCGTTTCATCCTTTTCAAGCGGAAGCAGGTTTACAACATTCATACCCTTTCCTGTTCTTGAAGAAGCAGGAATTTCATATGCCTTTTTCTTGAAAACCTTACCTTTATTTGTAAAGATAAATACAACATCGTGTGAAGAACAGGAAAACATTGTTTTTGCAACATCCTCTTCTCTTCTGCTCATTCCCATAATTCCGCGGCCGCCGCGATTCTGTGCTTTATAGGTATCAACGGTCATACGCTTCATATAACCCATATTGGTAAGCGTTAAAATGCTTTCCTCAACAGGAATTAAATCCTCATCCTCAACAGAGCCGATTACTGCACTGATTTCCGTTCTTCTGTCATCGCCGAATTTTTCAACAATTTCGCTGCTTTCTTCCTTGATGATTTCAAAAACTCTTTCCTCACGGTTAAGGATATCCATAAAATCTTCTATTTTAGCTTTAAGCTCACCTATTTCATTATTGATTTTTTCAATTTCAAGACCTGCCAGCTGACCGAGCTGGAAATTTACAATCGCCGTTGCCTGCGGATCATCAAAACCGAATTTTTCAATAATTGCCTGCTTTGCTTCTGCTTTGCCGCCCTTACATGCACGTATTGTTGCAATAATTTCATCAACAATATCAATTGCTTTTGCAAGTCCGTCTAAAATATGCTTTCTGTCCTGCGCCTTTTTAAGGTCATACTTTGTTCTGCGAACAATGATTTCTTCTCTGAACTTAATATAGTGGTTCAGCATTTCCTTAAGAGAAAGGCATTTCGGAACGCCGTCAACAAGAGCAAGCATAATAACACCGAAGGTTACCTGCATCTGTGTCATCTTATAAAGATTATTCAGAACAACCTGCGCATTGGCATCTCTTTTTACGGTTATTTCAATATGCATTCCTTTACGGTTTGAAAAATCCTTGATATCGGAAATGCCTTCAAGCTTTTTATCCTTTGCAAGCTCTGCAATTTTAGAAATAAGCTCTGCCTTTTTAACCTGATAAGGAAGCTCTGTAACAATAATTTTAAATCTTTCGCCCTTATCCTCAATAATTTCGGCACGGGCGCGAAGATATATTTTTCCTCTTCCGGTAGAATAAGCCTCTCTGATACCCTTGGTTCCCATAATAATTCCTGCAGTCGGGAAATCAGGGCCTTTTATGTACTGCATTAATTCAGGAACATCGCATTCCGGATGATCAATAAGATAATTAACACCCTCTACAATCTCTTTCATATTGTGGGGAGGAATGTTTGTTGCCATACCAACAGCAATTCCTGATGATCCGTTAACAAGAAGATTCGGGAATCTGGTTGGAAGTACAGACGGCTCTTTCAGACGGTCATCATAGTTTGGCGCAAAATCAACTGTATCCTTATCAATATCAGCAAGCATTTTCATGCTGATTTTGCTCATTCTTGATTCCGTATATCTATATGCAGCGGCAGGGTCGCCGTCTACTGTACCGAAATTTCCGTGTCCGTCAACAAGCATATATCTCATAGAGAAGGTTTGTGCAAGACGTACCATTGCATCATAAACAGAAGCATCACCGTGCGGATGATATCTACCAAGCACAGAACCAACTGTATCGGCACATTTACGGTATGCTTTATCGGGATACAGATTGTTTTCAAACATTGTATAAAGAATACGCCTGTGAACAGGCTTTAATCCATCTCTTACATCAGGAAGCGCACGGCTTACAATTACTGTCATTGAGTAATCAAGAAATGCTTTTCTGATTTCATCGCTTATTTCTACATTAACAATCTTCTGATTGTCATATCTGATTATTTCATCTGCCATTTTATTACTCCTTTAGAGTTTATATGCCTTCCCCTTGAGGGGAAGGTGGGTGGCGAAGCACTCGGTTGAACCTCGCCGTTCAACATGGTTTCTTTTCATTAAATATCCAAATTTTGAACAAATTTTGCATTCTTAGAAATGAAACTATTTAAACATTCACACAGTTATATCACGCTGCTATCAAACGCTTCACTGAAGCGTTCTCCCAAATTTTTTCATGCTTTGCATTTAAAATTTGGAGCATCGTTTGAACCTCGCCGTTCAACATAGTTTCTTTTCATTAAATGTCCAAATTCTGAACAAATTTTGCATTTTTTACAATAAAGTCACGGCGAGGTTCAACATTATCTCCCATAAGAATAGAAAAGTTTTCGCTTGCCTTCTGCGCATCGTCTATTGTAACACGAAGCATTGTTCTGAATTCAGGGTCCATTGTTGTTTCCCAAAGCTGATTCGGGTCCATTTCACCAAGACCTTTGTATCGCTGAACATCGCATTGTCCGCCCATTTCTTCAATAAGCGCATCCCTTTGCTCATCCGAATAAGCATAAGCACTCTTTTTTCCCTTGCTTACCTTGAAAAGAGGCGGCTGGGCAAGATATATAAATCCACCCTCAACAAGAGGCTTCATATAGCGGAAGAAGAACGTTAAAAGAAGCGTTCTGATATGCGCACCGTCAACATCGGCATCCGCCATAATTACAATTTTATGATATCTCAATTTACTGATATCAAAATCTTCTCCGATACCTGTTCCGAGTGCGGTTACAACAGGCATAAGCTTTTCATTTCCGTAAACCTTATCAAGCCTTGCTTTTTCAACATTGAGCATTTTACCCCAAAGCGGAAGAATAGCCTGATGAACTCGGTCTCTACCATCCTTTGCAGAACCGCCTGCAGAATCTCCCTCTACGATATAAATTTCGCAAAGCTCCGGCTCATTGGATGAACAGTCTGCAAGCTTTCCGGGAAGCTTTGTGCTTTCAAGCCCTGATTTGCTTCTTGCCGAATCTCTTGCTCTTCTTGCTGCTTCTCTTGCTCTGGATGCGTCAAGAGATTTATTAAGAATGGTTCTTGCAGCAGCAGGATTTTCCTCAAAATAAGTTAAAAGCTTTTCATAAACCATTGAAGAAACAAGACCTGTAATTTCCGTATTTCCAAGTTTACCCTTTGTCTGTCCTTCAAATTGTGCTTCTGTAAGCTTAACACTGATGATAGCTGTAATGCCTTCTCGAACATCTTCGCCGCTTAACTTTTTATCACTGTCCTTAAGAATACCAAACTTTTTGCCGTAATCATTGAAAACTCTTGTTAAAGCTGTCTTAAAGCCGGTTTCATGCGTACCGCCGTCAATCGTATTGATATTATTTGCAAAGGAAAGCATAGTTTCATTGTAGGAATCTGTATAGCAGATTGCAACCTCTGCACTTTTATCTCCCTTTGTAGTAGAAAGATGAATAACATCCTCCTGAATCGGATTAAGACCTCTGCTTGTATTGATATATTCAACAAAGGATCTGATACCGCCCTCATAGCAGAATTCTTCGCTGATCTGTTCTTCAGGGTCGCTTTCTCTTTTATCCGAAAGCGTAATGGAAAGACCTGCATTCAAAAATGCCTGCTCTCGAAGTCTGCGTGCCAGAACCTCATAATCATAAACGGTTGTTTCCGTAAAGATTTCTGCATCTGCTTTAAATCTGATCAGCGTTCCATGTCCGTCTGCATCGCCGATAATATGTAAATCATTAACAGGAATTCCTCTTTCAAAGCGCTGTGCATAGATATGCCCATTCTGCGTAACCTCAACCTCAAGCCATTCCGAAAGCGCATTAACAACAGATGAACCAACGCCGTGAAGACCGCCGGAAACCTTATAACCGCTTCCGCCGAATTTACCGCCGGCATGAAGAACGGTTAAAACTACCGTAACGGCAGGCAAGCCTGTTTTTTCATTTATACCCGTAGGAATACCACGTCCGTTATCACGAACAGTTATAATATTATCTGGCAATATATCACATTCAATATGTGTACAAACACCTGCAAGTGCTTCATCAATGGAATTGTCTACAATTTCATAAACAAGATGATGAAGACCTCTCGGTCCTGTTGAACCGATATACATACCCGGTCTTTTTCTGACAGCCTCAAGACCTTCTAAAACCTGAATATCCTCTGCTGAATATTCACTGGTTACAACTGTATCAATATCCTCTTCCTCAAGAATTGTTTTATTTTCTTCGCTCATTTTGTAACTCCTGTTCTTGTTCTTTTCAGTAAGGTGCTTGTATTAAGCGGACTTACATAAATTTTATCATCTGTAACTACAAAGCTTTTCGGAAGCTCAAAGTTTACATAAATTATTTGGTTTTCTTTTTCGGCTTTTTCAAGATAATCTCTTGTTGCCTTATTAACGGTTGAGGTATCCATATCAAAAATACCCAAAACCTTTTTGCTGTTAATAACCGTTTCCTCGCCAAGGTGTAAATACATTCAGTCACCCATAATTTTTCCGTTTTCAAGATGAATGGTTTTGCCCTTTTTTAATCTTAAAATCGTATTTTTATCACAGCAGGTAATAAAAACCTGCCATTCTTTTATATGATTCAGAATATAATCCTGCCTTTTTTCATCCAGCTCGCTCATAACATCGTCAAGAAGAGCAACAGGCATAATTTCTGTTTTTTCTTTAAGAAGGCTTGATTCCGCAAGCTTTAAGGCTATAACACAGCTTCGCTGCTGGCCCTGACTTCCGAAAATTCTTGCTTCCCTTCCGTTTATAAAAATTTCAAGATCATCTCTGTGGGCACCGACAGAAGTATTTTTATTTAAAATATCAACTGTCTTTTTATGTTCAAGCTCTTCCAACAGCTTTTCTTCTATTTCTGCAGCAGATAAATTTTCATAATCAAAACAGCCCTTTAAAACAAAATCAATTTCTTCTTTTCCTGAAGAAAGACCTTTGAAAACCTCTTTCGCATAAGGTAAAAGCGCTTCAATATATTTCTGTCTCTGATAAATAATTCTTGAGCATGATTTTGCAAAATTCAGATTCCATACAAAAAGAATTTCATCAAGCCCTCCGTATTGCTGCATATCCCTTAAAACAATATTTCTCTGCGCAAGGCATCGGTTATATTCCTTTAAAGCATTTCTGTAATTTGAATTCAGCTGGCATAAAGCATTATCAATAAATTTTCGCCGTTCAATCGGCCCGTCCTTAATCATTGAAAGATGAACAGGACTGAAAATAACAGCTTTTATATCATCCCCAAGCAAGGCAGGAGAAGATTTTTTAATACCGTTAAGCGTTGCCGTTCGTTTATTTTTTATCAGAATTTCTGCATTCTGTTCTCTTTTATTGCTGTAGAATTCAGCCTTCAGCTTTGAAAATTCCTTTGAAAACTGAACAAGCTGGCTGTCCTTAACACCCCGAAAGGATTTTGAACCAGTAAAAAGATAAACAGCCTCTAAAAGATTCGTTTTCCCCTGTGCATTTTCGCCGTAAATGATATTAACATCATCAAAATCTGCTTTTAACTGTTCAATATTGCGAAAATTCTGAATTTCTATGTTGTTAATCTTCATTGATAACTTTTAAATCTATATTTTTAACGGAAACAATATCGCCGTTTCTTATTTTCTTTCCTCTTGCCGTGCATCTTTCTCCGTTAACTCTGATATTATTTTCTTCAATCATCATTTTTGCAAAGCTGCCGCTTTCTGCAAGACCTGAAAATTTAAGCAAACTGTCAAGCTTAATAA
>JAIDJS010000088.1:3580-6408 GCA_029052085.1 Eubacterium sp. | reverse complement strand
GTATATAGAACTTCTAAAATATAATACACCTATATCTTGTATCTGTCAAGTTTTTATAGATAATATAGTATATATAGTAGTATATTTTGGATTGACATTTGAAATAATAGTGATATAATTAGGGTATATTAAATCTGTGACGAGAACAAGACTGCGTAAACTTTTTATTCCAGAGAGCGCTTTTCCTGCTGAAATAAGCGCATAAAAAGCCGTAAGCCACCATCTCCGAGAGCCGCCAATACCGGTCGTATATCTGCGTTAAAGATGTAGGCAATAAAGAGTAATCCGAACCTGCCAAAATGCAGTATTAAAGCGGATTTAGAATTTTTTTACTGTTCAGCTTTTCTGTTTATTGCCTAATTGAGCGGCACAGCAATGTGCAATTCAGGTGGAACCGTGGAATTTATTTTTCACCCTGTAGTTTTTACAGGGTGATTTTTTATTTTTTAAGGAGGAAATTATGAAAGTTACATTAAAAGGCGGAGAAATCCGTGAATTTGAAAATGGAATTTCGGTTGCAGATATTGCAAAGGAAATTTCAATGGGCTTGTACAGAAATGCCTGCTCCTGCAGAATGAACGGAGAGGTTAAGGATTTAAGAACAGTTGTTGATGAAGATTGCATGCTTGAAATTTTAACCTTTGATGATGAGGATGGCAAACGTACTTTTAATCATACTGCTTCTCATATTATGGCACAGGCTGTTAAAAGACTTTATCCTGATGTTCAGTTAACAATCGGTCCGTCTATTGAAAATGGTTTTTATTATGATTTTGACTGTGGCGATAAGCCATTCGGTCCTGAGGATTTAGCAAAGCTTGAGGCTGAAATGAAGAAAATCGTTAAAGAGGGATTGGAGCTTGAAAAGTTTGAACTGTCCCCAAGCGAAGCCGTTGCAATGATGCAGGAGAAGAACGAGCCTTATAAGGTTGAACTTATCAATGAGCATGCTGAAAAGGGCGAACCGATCAGTTTTTATAAGCAGGGCGAATTTACAGAGCTTTGTGCAGGTCCTCATCTTATGAGTGTTTCTCCTGTTAAAGCTTTTAAGCTGACACAGACAACAGGTGCTTACTGGCGCGGAGATGCGAAAAATAAAATGCTCTGCCGTGTTTACGGCACTGCTTTTCCGAAGGCATCTATGCTTGAAGAGTATTTAACAATGCTTGAAGAAGCTAAAAAGCGTGATCACAGAAAAATTGGTAAAGAGCTTGAATTGTTTACGATTATGGAAGAGGGACCGGGTTTTCCGTTCTTTTTACCAAAGGGTATGATTTTAAAGAATACGCTTGTTGATTACTGGAGAGAAATTCACAGAGAAGCAGGCTATGATGAAATTCAATCGCCGATGATGCTTAACCGTGCTTTATGGGAAAGAAGCGGTCATTGGGATCATTATAAAGAAAATATGTATACAACAGTTATTGATGATACAGATTTTGCTGTAAAACCAATGAACTGCCCGGGTGGCATTCTTGTTTACAAAACAAAAATGCACTCCTATAAAGAACTTCCTCTCAGAATGGGTGAGCTTGGATTAGTTCATAGACATGAACTTTCAGGTGCACTGCACGGACTTATGAGAGTTCGTTGCTTTACTCAGGATGATGCCCATATCTTTATGACAAGAGAACAGATCAAAGACGAAATCAAGGGTGTAGTAAGTCTTATTGATAAGGTTTATAGTACTTTTGGGTTTGAATATCATATTGAACTTTCAACACAGCCTGAAGATTCAATGGGTGCAAAAGAAGATTGGGATATTGCTACAGATGCATTGCGTAATGCTATTACAGAATTAGGCTATGATTATGAGGTAAATGAGGGTGATGGTGCTTTTTATGGTCCTAAACTTGATTTCCATTTAACAGATTGTCTTGGAAGAACATGGCAGTGCGGTACAATTCAGCTTGACTTCCAGCTTCCTGAAAGATTTGAACTTGAATACGTTGGTTCAGACGGCGAGAAGCACAGACCGATTATGATTCATAGGGTTGTTTTTGGAAGTATTGAAAGATTTATCGGTATTCTTACAGAGCATTTTGCAGGTGCGTATCCAACATGGCTTGCACCTGTTCAGGTTAAAATGCTTCCGATTGCAGACAGACATCTTGACAGAATTTACGAAATCAAAAAGCAGCTTGAAGCAGCAGGTATTCGTGTTGAGGTGGATGACAGAAGCGAGAAAATCGGCTTCAAAATCCGTTCTGCTCAGCTTGAAAAAGTGCCTTACATGGTTATTGTCGGCGATAAGGATATCGAGAACAATACAATTTCCGTTCGTTCCAGAAAAGAAGGCGAAAAGGGCGCCATGAGCGTAGAAAGCTTTATAATGGATATTGTTGAGGAAATTGAAACAAAAGCACTTTAATATATGAATGATTTTCCAAAAAGAAAACCCAATAGATTAAGAGGCTATGATTATAGTTCAAATGGTGTATATTTTATAACGATTTGTACGGATAACAGAAAATGTATATTGTCTGAAATCGTAGGGGCGGATATTATCCGCCCGTGCACCAGTCAATTAACAAAATATGGTGAAATCGTAAAAATCGGTATTGAAAACATATCAAAAATATATAAAGACTGCTCAATTGATTGTTATGTAATAATGCCGAATCATATCCATTTGATAATTTCCATCAATAACAATAGCGGGCGGATAATATCCGCCCCCTACGGTAATAGGGCAATTTAAAAGATATGTTTCAAAGGAATGCGGTTTTTCAATTTGGCAGAAAGGCTTTTATGATCATATTATTCGTAATGAAGAAGATTATATAAATAAAGCCGAATATATTATTAACAATCCATTAAAATGGAAT
>JAIDJS010000088.1:0-3570 GCA_029052085.1 Eubacterium sp. | reverse complement strand
GAATTATATTGTAAATGAAATTTGAAAATCCACTATGCGTGGAATGAATCCATTACAAATTCATTGAAACAAAATCCCCTTGTTGGTACAATGTAATCAGCAAGGGGTGTTTTTATGAGTAAACGTAAAAAAGTATTTTTATCAATAAGTGCAGTATTTCTTGTTTTATTTATTATTGTTTGTGTTCAAAACGGAGTTGAGTTATTTCAAAGCAGTTATTTTTATTACAGAGCATATAAGGGCGATAGAATAACAATAAATCTTACTGCTACGATAGACGGCGAGTTGATGGAATCAGATAATATAAAAGCCTATGCAACATACGAAAGAAATTCTGAAAACACTGTGTTGGTTCAAGATAATGATGATTGTGTTACACTTTCGGTAAAAGCAGGAGATTATGGGGAATATTTAGTAAACACGGAAATTGATGAATATCATTTTGTTTTCAGAGTGATGCAATGGAACTGGTGGGATGTTCAGAATGTCAATCTTTATATTGATATTGATACCAAGAAAAATGAATATAAAACGTATGAAGAATATTCGCATATTTCAGAAGAATGCAATATAATAAATGAAAGTGAGCCGGAAGAAACATATGAAATCAGCGATATCAATTATATTAGTGTCGGCTGTAAGGGATAAAGAAAAGCAGAGTGTTACACTCTGCTTTTTGTTTTGCTGTATTTATCCATAAAGCTTTCTATTGCCTTCTGGTATGTTATCGGGTCTGTATAATAGCTTCGTGCGTGGATTGCGTTATCAACAACAAGCATTTCTTTTTCCGTGCAGCAGGCATCGTAAAGCTCCTTTTCCATATAAGTCGGAACAAAATCGTCTTTTCCGCCGTGTATAAACAGAATCGGTTTTTTCGCTTTCTGAACTGCATTCAGCGGTGAAGCATCTTTAAAAGAATAGTCTGCAATGATTTTACTGTATAAATTGCAGATGTTAAGAATCGGAAAATCAGGAAGATGAAAGGATGTTTTAAGCTGATAAGAGAATTCATCCCACGCAGATGTGTATGCGCAGTCTGCTATGATTCCCTTAATTGCATCATCTGCTGCGTTTTTGCTCATCATAAGCACGGTTGCAGCACCCATCGAAACACCCAAAAGGAAAATATCCATATTCGGGTAATGCTGTTTTGCGTAATTAACCCAGTAAAAGGTATCAACAGATTCGTGTGTGCCGTAGCCCATATATTTGCCGTCACTGTCGCCGCAGCCTCTGTGGTCAGGCATAATAACCGTGTATCCGTTTTTATAGAAATAATCCGAAATAAAACAGAATTCGCCGATGCCCCAGCTTCTTGCTCCGTGGCAGGCCAAGATAAGTCTGCCGTTGCTTTTCTCAGGCTCAATGATTCTTGCAATAAGCCTTTCTCCGTTATCGGAAATATATTCCTCAATGCGTGTAATACGAGGCATAAGTATGGCTTCCGCCCTATGGGCATCCTCCTCATAGTTATCCATAGCCATATCGTTCCCTGCGATTATGTTTGTTATAAATTCGGGAATTTTAATCGTTTTTCGCCATACTATCTGATTGTAAATAAATCCGCATATAATGAAAAGCAGGATAAGTACTGCAAGTATAATTCCTAAAATAATTAAAAATATTTCCAAAGCTTATCTCCTTTTGCAGACAAAAACGTTCCAGCCCTTTTCTTCATAATTTGCAATAATTTCAAAGCCGTTCTGCTCAAAAGAATGAACAACCTCATCTTTTCTTATATCTATGATACCGCCTGTAATATATATGCCGCCGTCCTCAAGAAATTCGCCAACCTTTTCGTTAAACTGCATAATGATATCAGCAACGATATTTGCAACAATAACATTGTATTTTCCGCTGACCTTGTCAGAAAGATTGCCGTTTACTGCATCAAAAACAGGGGCTTCAAAGCCGTTTTCTTTTGCATTTTCAATTGCTGTTTTTACTGCAAGCTTGTCTATATCAACGCCGAAGGCGGATTTTGCTCCGAGTAAAAGAGCGGCAATAGATAATATTCCGCTGCCGCAGCCGATATCAAGAACGGTTGCGCTTTCATCAATATATTTTTCAAGCGTTTCAAGGCAGAGCTTTGTTGTAGGATGGCTTCCTGTTCCGAAAGCGAGCCCCGGCTCAATGTTAAGCACAATTCTGCCGTCTGTATTATATTCTTTTTCCCAAAGCGGTCTGATAAGCAGCTTTTCGCCTATCGGCATTGCGTGAAAATATTGCTTCCAGTTGTTAACCCAATCTTCGGTTTTGCAGTCTGCAGTTCTTATTTCGTGTTCTATTTTTTCGCTGTTCAGCCTTTCTGTTATAAAAGAAACGGCTTCAAGCGGGTTTTCGTGCGGGTTAATATAAATGTGGATGATGCCCTTTGTTCTGTCTTTATTCAATAAACTATCGTCAATAAAATCATAATGCGAAATTTCGGCTGCATCCTGTTCAAGTGCGGAATAATCCTCTATGTAAATTCCGTACGGAACAACCATATTTGCAATATTTCCGGCTGTTTCAATATCTTCGGTTTTAACCGTTATGGCTATTTCAGCCCAGCTTTCCAAAACATTTTCCATTCTGCTTATTCTCCGAGATTCACTTTATGTTCATTATTTGTAAGTCCGTGATTATATAGCTTTCTGTTGTCAAGCGCCCACTGCCTGTCCGTAAATTCGCCCGGCTTAACCTTGCCGGTGGCATTGTTTATTTCAAAAATGGTTGCATCAAGCGAGTCAAGAGCAGATAAAATTTCTGCTTCCAGAAACATTGGTCTGACAGGAGAACCGAATTCGGGAACACCGTGATGGCTTAAAATCATATGCTGAAGCAGAACTGCCTTTTCACTTTTTATTCCAAGCTTATTTGCTGTGTTTTCAACGTACATTGCGCCTTTTACAAGATGACCGATAAGCTCACCCTCGGTGCTGTAGCCTTTAACAAGTCCTGTTTTGCTGAGTTCAAACTCCCATGTTTTTGCCGTATCATGAAGAATGGCTCCGGAAAGCAGGAGTTCCTTGTCTATATTTGGATAGATTTTGCAGATTTCCTCCGCCATTCTTACAATGGATATGGTATGGAGCATTAATCCGCCGACCATAGCATGATGAAGTCTGAAAGCAGCAGGGCAGTTGATAAGCAGGTCTTTTTTATCCTCTAAAATGGAAAGAACAATTCTTTTTAAATCATTATCTTTAAAAGAATGAATCCGTTTTAAAAGCATATTAAATATCTGTTCGCCTCCAACCTCGCTTGCAGGCACAAGATCTGCGATATTGTATTCATCGGTTGAAGCAACAGGGCGAATCTGTGCAATTCTGAACTGGTCTTTTCCGTTATACTGTTCAATTGTGCCTCTTACTTTAACAATCATTTCGGCTTCAAATAATCCGTTATCCGTATAATCCCAAAGCTTTGCGGGAATTTCTCCTTCTTTATCTCCTAAAATCAGATCAAGATATGCAGAACCGTTTTTTGAGTTTTTTACTTCACATTTTTTTAAAATAACAAAGCCGTCACACATTCCGTTAGGCAGGGTTTTAAAATTCATTGTATCACCTCATAATAATTTTACAG
>JAIDJS010000087.1 GCA_029052085.1 Eubacterium sp. | reverse complement strand
CATTATATGATTACAAAATAAACAGCTTTTTTAATATTTTTACAGAAAGATTACAAAAAACTTAGAAAAGTATATAAATATTTCGCTTTTATGTAAAAAAATCCGCAGAAAAATCTGCGGATTTTTATTTACTATTTTTCGTAAACGGATCTGCGAAGCTGACCGATATACGGAAGATTTCTGTATTTCTGATCATAATCAAGGCCATAGCCGACTACAAATTCATCAGGTACATCACAGCCGACATAATCAGGCGTAATCGGCGCTACCCTTCTTTCAGGCTTATCAAGAAGCGTAACGATTCTGATTGAATTGGCGCCTCTTGTTTTAAGAATGTCCGAAACATAGTTAAGCGTTCTGCCGCTGTCAAGAATATCCTCTACCAAAAGAACATCGTAGCCATTCAAATCAATATCAATATCCTTGGTAATTTTAACCCTGCCTGTAGATTCCGTACCGCTGCCATATGAGGAAACAGACATAAAATCTATACTGAGCGGAAGATTGATATTTCTTACAAGATCCGTCATAAAAAACACGCAGCCCTTAAGAATACCGAGAACAAGAAGATTTTTATCTTTAAAATCCTCGGTTATTCTTTTGCCAAGGCGTGCATTGATTTCTCTTAATTCTTCTTCGGTTACAAGAATTTTTTCAATATCCTTAAGCATTTATCGTTCCTCCCTGAAATAGGAAAGTCCAAGCGACGCAGGACCCTGATTTTCCTTTTTGTCACGCATAGAGCTGATGATAAGTACGATAATGGTTACTACATACGGGAGCATTTTGATAAGCTCCTGCGTTCTGAGCGCAAGCCCCGGAATATAGAGATAAACAATATAGAGACCGCCGAAAAGGAATGAGCCTAAAATAGCCATATCCGGTTTCCAAACGGCAAAAATAACAAGAGCTATTGCAAGCCATCCTCTGTCTCCGAAGCCATCATTTGACCATACACCGCAGGCGTAATCCATAACATAATAAAGACCGCCCAAGCCTGCTATCATACTGCCCACACAGGTTGCAAGATATTTTGTTTTTTCAACATTTATTCCTGCTGCATCGGCAGTTGCAGGATTTTCGCCAACTGCTCTTAAATGAAGCCCTGCCCTTGTTCGCTTTAGAAAAACTGCACATACAATTGCGATAATAACAGCAAGATAAGCTAAAAACCCATACGACAGGAATACTTTGCCGAATGCCCCAAGACTATCTGCAAAAGGAAGTGTTTTCTTAAAGACCGCACTGGTTGCCGTAAGAGCAACGGACGGAACAGCACTGCCCGTTAATTTAATCAGTGATCCGCCAAAGAAATTTCCGAAGCCAACACCGAAGGTTGTTATTGCAAGACCCGTTACATTCTGGTTTGCTCTTAATGTAACCGTTAAAAAGCAATAAACAAGCCCGATAAGAAGCGCTCCGAAAAGGCAGCTCAAAAGAGGTATAAGCAATGCCAAAACAGGATTAACCGTGTCAACCGACTGCTCATAAAGAAATGCACCGATTACACCGCTTATACTTCCTATATACATAATTCCCGGAATACCGAGGTTAAGATTACCTGATTTTTCAGTTAATATTTCGCCGGTTGCACCGTAAAGAAGAGGTATGCCCTGGCAAACTGCACGCTGAAGAAAAGTAATTAATGTACCCATATCACTTTACCTCCTTATGCGAATTACGGAAATGAAGCTGATAATTAATAAAGAACTCACTTCCGATTATAAAGAAAAGAATAATACCTGTTAAAATATCCGAGAAAGACTGATTCAATCCGAAAACCGTTGAAATTTCATTTGCACCTTTTTCAAGAAACACAATCAGGAAAGAGGTCAATATCATATTGATAGGATTAAACTTTGCAAGCCACGATACCATAATGGCAGTAAAGCCGCGGTTATTGGCTATTGTTGTTGAAATGGTATGATTTGTACCGCCAACAAGAAGAAGACCGGCAATACCACAGATTCCTCCGGACAAAAGCATTGTTCGGATAATAACCTTTTTTACATTAAGACCAATATATCTTGCCGTATTTTCCGATTCGCCTACAACTGAAATTTCATATCCGTGCTTGCTGTATTTAAGATAAACATACATCAAAACCGTAAGCACAAGAACAATTATAATATTTAAAAAATATTCATTGCTGCCTATCGTCGGAAGCCATCCCGCATGCGTAGACTGATTGATAATACCGATTTTGCTTGAGCCTTTCGGATTTTCCCAAAGCATAACAAAATAGGAAACAAGCTGAATTGCAACATAGTTCATCATAAGCGTAAACAATGTTTCATTTGTACAGAATTTTGCTTTAAAGAAAGCAGGAATAACAGCCCAAACTGCGCCTGCTGCAATACTTGCAGCAATCATAACAATGATGAGCAGCGCATTTGGCATTTTACCGCCGAGAAGATACATACAGGCTGCCGTTGCCAAACCGCCGATAAGGACTTGTCCTTCTGCGCCGATATTCCAAAACCGCATTTTGAATGCAGGTGTAACAGCAAGAGAAACACAAAGCAGCATAGCCAGGCTCTGAAAAAGATTCCAGATTCTTCTTGATGTTCCGAATGCGCCTTTTATCATTGTTGCATAAACGCTGATTGGATTTTCATGTGTTATAACCATTGTTAACAGCGCACATAGGATAAGTGCTGCTGCAATTGCACCGATTCGGATAAGCCACGATTTCTGCCAGGGAAGGCCGTCTCTTTTAACAATATGAAAAAGCGGCTCTCTTTTTTTCTGATTCGCTTTCATATTATGCCTCCTCCTTTTCTGTACTCTTGGTCATAAGCAAACCGATTTCTTCTTTGACAGCTGTTCTGCCGTCTACAATACCTGTTATTTTACCTGAATTAATAACCATAATCCGATCGCAAAGCTCAATAAGAACATCCAGATCCTCGCCGACAAAGATAACGGCAACACCGCTTTCTTTCTGTTTTGTGAGAAGATTATAGATTGTATAAGATGAGTTGATATCAAGGCCTCTTACAGGATAAGCAACCATAAGCACCTTTGGGTTTGATGAAATTTCACGCCCTACAAGCACCTTTTGAACATTACCGCCTGATAAACGGCGAACCGGTGTTGCCGCATTCGGCGTTACAACATCCAGACTTTCAATAATGCTTTCTGCAAGTGACTTCGGGTCCTTTCTGTCAAGAAAAGCAGACGAGCCCTTTTTATAGCTTCTGAGCATCATATTATCAACAATATCCATATTGCCGACAAGACCCATACCCAATCTATCCTCAGGCACAAACGAAAGCGCAATACCAAGCTTTCTAATATCCTGAGGAGATTTACCTACAAGCTCTTTTGCTTCATCATCCTCAGGCTTATAAATTATACTTGAATTCGGCACAGCCTTCTGAAGACCTGCAATTGCTTCAAGAAGTTCTTTCTGACCGCAGCCTGAAATACCTGCTATGCCAAATATTTCTCCTGAACGAACCGTAAAGCTGACATCATCAAGCACAAGCTTATTTTCCGCACCTTTAACAGAGAGGTTTTTAACAATTAACCTTTCCTGCGGATTAACAGGCTCGGTTCTCTTGATATTAAGGCTTACCTTCTCGCCAACCATCATTTCCGTTAAGGACTGTTCTGTTGCCTCATTTGTATTAACCGTACCGATATATTCGCCCTTTCTCAGAGTTGTAACTCTATCGGAAATATCCAGCACCTCATGAAGCTTATGCGTTATAATGATAATGGATTTACCGTCTCTTTTCATTCTGCGAAGAATGCTGAACAGCTTTTTTGTTTCCTGCGGTGTCAAAACAGCAGTAGGCTCATCAAGGATAAGCATATCTGCACCTCTGTAAAGCACCTTTATAATTTCAACTGTTTGCTTTTCAGAAACAGACATTTCATATATTTTTTTATCAAGGTCAATCACAAACCCATATTTATCTGTAATTTCCTTAACCTGTTTTTTTGCTTCTTTAATATTAAATTTCTTATTATCTTTAATTCCAAGCACAATATTTTCGGTTGCAGTAAAAACATCAACAAGCTTGAAATGCTGATGTATCATTCCGATTTTATACTTGAAGGCATCTTTCGGAGAACGGATAACAACCTCTTCCTCATTAACAAAAATGCTG
Source organism: Eubacterium sp. (assembly GCA_029052085.1). Taxonomy (GTDB): domain Bacteria; phylum Bacillota; class Clostridia; order Oscillospirales; family Acutalibacteraceae; genus Eubacterium_R. Next base: position 2,145 of record JAIDJS010000087.1, on the reverse strand, counting down.
CCTTCATCGGGATAATAAATTCCTGAAACCATATTCATCAATGTTGTTTTTCCGCTTCCGTTTTCGCCGAGAATGGCAAGAATTTCGCCTTTATTTACCTGCAGGCTTACATTCCGGTTTGCAACAACACTGCCGAAGGTTTTTGTTATGCCTTTTAATTCTAATGCAAGCTCCTGTTTCATCACTTACCTCCGCAAAAGTTTATTAAAAAATCTGTGACCGTGTATACGCACGGTCACAAACATTGCGAGATTTATTCTCAATTACTGATCAATATTGGTAATGCCATCAATATCAACATCAAAGTATGGAGCAGAACGCATATCTTTTGCTGATTCATGGAAATAGCCGTCTGCGATAACCTCTGTATCAGGTGTGAATTTATCATCAGTATCAACATCAGCCATATATGACGTTAATGTTTCGCCTTTAACAGTAAAGGTTGATGTATCAAATACATGAAGTGTTCCGTCTTCAAGCTGCTTCTTAACTTCAGCAATCTTATCTGCTGTACCGGGAGCGGCAGCCTTTTCATTGATATCGCTGAGAACTACGGAATTTGTAGCAAGCGTACCTGTCCAATCCTTATCAATAGCCTCGCCCTTATTGGTCTGTGTAATGATATATTCAAAGTAAGGAGCCCAGTTGATAGCTGATGAAACGATAAATGTATTCGGACAAGCATCTACAGTGCTTCCGTTGTAAGAAACGTTTGGAATACCTGCTTCTTCACAAGCGGTCGGAGCGCCCATTGAATCTGCATGCTGGCTGATAAGTACGCATCCGTCATTGATAAGCTTGTTTGCAGCTTCCTTTTCCTTAACCTCTGAATACCATTCGCCTGTAAATGTAACCTCCATAGTTACAGTTGGGCAAACGCTTTTAGCACCAAGGTAGAAAGATGTGTAGCCTGATTTTACTTCAGCATAAGGATGAGCACCTACATAACCCATTTTAGCTTCTTCAGCAGTAAATTTGCCTTCTTCGATTAACTGATTAAGCTTCATACCAGCTGCAACACCTGCAAGATAACGGCCCTCATAAATTGAAGCAAAAGCATTGTGGTAGTTATCAAGACCCTCTGTATGTGCTCTTGTACCTGTTGCATGGCAGAACTGAACATTTGGATATTCCTTAGCTACATCAATCATATAAGATTCATGACCAAAGCTGTCTGCAAAAATAAGATTACAGCCTGAATCAATAAGCTCTTTAGCTGTATCTGCACACTGCTGATCCTCAGGAACATTAGTTCTGATGATGTACTGATCTTCTGTAAGACCTAAGGTTTTAACAGCCTCTTTTGCTGCGTTGATGAAGTTAAGATCATAGGTTGAGTTTTCATCATGCAAGCAGATGAAACCGATTTTAACCTTGCCTGCATCGCCGCCGTCTTCCGGCTTATCTGAGCTGCTGGAGCAAGCTGCAAACACACCTGCAACAAAAAGCACACTGAGAAGAACAGCAATGATTTTCTTTGACATTTTCATTTTTCTACCTCCGTAAATAGAAATTTAATGTTTTATTATAAGGCTTAATGCCGAATAACCCTTTTTAATCTCTGAACTCAATCGTTCCTGCTTCGTGATCCATGCTTTCAATTACTGCAAGACTTTCAACATGAATCTCTTTTTTGCGAAGCTTATCTCCGCCGCCCTGATAGGCTTTTTCTATAACAGCACCGCAGCCAACAAGCTCTGCGCCGCTTTCCTTTACAATTTCAATAAGACCGTTAAGTGCATTTCCCACTGCAAGAAAATCATCAATAATAAGCACTCTGTCGCCCTTGCCGAGGAATTGCTTAGATACGATAACGCCATAAGTTGTACCATGCGTAAAGGATTCAACGGGAGTTAAATAAATATCGCCTGCAATATTTTTGGTTATGCTCTTTTTAGCAAACACAAGCGAACATCCAAATTCCTGTGCAGCCATAGCAGCAACTGCTATACCCGAAGATTCAATAGTAAGGATTTTATTAACATTTTCATCTTTAAAGCGATTGTAAAATTCCTTGCCAATCTCTTTTAAGAAAGGAATATCAATCTGATGATTCAAAAAGCTGTCAACCTTAAGAATATTACCCTCATGAATTTCGCCTTCTTCTAAAATCTTCTTTTTGAGAAGTTCCATAATATCACAACC
>JAIDJS010000086.1 GCA_029052085.1 Eubacterium sp. | reverse complement strand
GGCATACTGCTCGTACGGCTTCATATCTGTACTGTCAAGCTCATAACAGGCATCCTTAATTGAAAGCCCTTTAACATCGCCGAGAAAAGCAAACAAAGAAAAATACTTGTATTCACTGTCATCAATCATGATTTCATTATCAACAAGTCGAAGCTTATTTCTTCGGTTAACTATGGAACATTTAACACCGTTTTTACTGCAATAATCAAGGCAAAGCATATTTGAATAATTATGATCTGCCCTGTTTCCGATTGCACAAAGAATTTCAATTTCCTTATAACCAAGCTCCACTGCTTTTTTTACACAGTAAAATGTATCTGTGTCATCCTTTTCGGCAGGAAGCCGTATAATTTCAGTTTCAGCCTCGGGAATCGGAGAAGAATCAAAATCCCCTATTATTAAATCAGGAATAACATGGACCTTAACACATTTTGTATAGCCCGAATCGGCAGAAATTATGTAAGATTCAGCTTTAAGCCTTTCCTTAAGAAAATCATAATCATCATCCGGTGCACCCGAAACAATAATTGATTTTACTTTTTTATTTCCGATTCCTTTATATCCTTAACATCATTATACATCTGAACATAGCTGTCATGACGGCTTTTCTGAATTTTTCCGTTTTCCACCGCATTGCATACAGCACAGCCCTTTTCGCTTATATGTGAGCAGGTTGAAAACTTACACTGACCGAAATACGGCTCGAATTCCCTGAAGCAATCAAACAGATCATCCTTAAGTATTCTTTCACACTTTTCAAAATCAAGCGAAGAAAAGCCCGGTGTGTCGGCAACATATCCGCCGCATACCTGAAACAGCTCCGAATGGCGGGTAGTATGTTTACCCCTTCCCAGTTTTTTACTTGTTTCCCCTGTTTTCAAGGTAAGTTTATCATCTATAGAATTCAGCAGAGAGGATTTGCCTACACCTGTATTGCCTGTAAAAGCTGATATTTTTCCTTTTAAAAGACTTTTTACCTCGTCTATTCCTCTCATATCAAGATTGCTGCAAACAATTGTTTTGAAGCCGGCAGCCTTATATATTGACTCATACTGTTTATAGCTATCATCCATATCAATTTTAGTTATAACAATAATCGGTTCAATATTTTTATATTCCGCTATGGCAATCAGCTTATCAATAATAAAAGTATTGATCGCCGGATCAACAATTGAAGATACAATAAATAATTGTTCCAAATTCGCAATAGGAGGTCTTACAAGAGAATTCTTTCTTGGCAAAATCGATTCTATTCTGTTTTCTGCATTTTCATTAACAGAAATATCAACATTATCGCCGACTAAAGGAGATAAATTCATTTTTCTGAAATTTCCGCGGGCTTTACACTCATAAACAGCCTCGGCGGTTTCCACATAATAGAAACCGCCTATGCCTTTAATTATTTTTCCGTTTATCATATATTACTGCTGTGCCCCTTGATTATTCTGAGAACTGTAGCTGCTGAAATCAAACAGAACTTCCTTATTGTCTTTATCAACATTAATTATGGATTTCTGCGTTTCATTAAAGCTGGAAAGCAGCACTTCAATCTCTATTTTAGAGTCTGCCTCCGCTTCTATCGGGAAGCTTGCGGTTGTACCATCAAGCCTTACTCTGGATGAACTATGCTGAGTTCCATCTACATAAATGATTACATTATCATTAATATAATCTCCGTTATCTCCGTAAACAGCGGGCAAAAGAACATTAACGGGAACCTTATAATCAACAGGCGCTTTTGTTGTTGTAATACCTGTTGATACAGTCAGCGTTATCTTTGTATCCTCCTTAAGGAAATTACCCTCAGTTTCTGACTGGGAAATAACAGTATCCTTTGGCTTCGGACTATCCTCAGTTTTAAAATAAAGATTTGTAAATCCGGATTTCTTCAAAAAAGATACCGCATCATCCTTACTCAGATTAACAACATTCGGCATCTTTATGCTTTCAATCGTTGTTGTAGTAGGTCCGGTTGAAACATAAACAGTAATCAAGGAATCTTTTGATACATATGAATTCAGCTTAGGCTCTGTATAAATA
>JAIDJS010000085.1 GCA_029052085.1 Eubacterium sp. | reverse complement strand
TTTCCTAAAGCTTTAAAAAGGCAACCGGCTTATCGACGTTAGAGTACCGAAGAAAAATAAGGAAGGAACAGTGATTTTTACCAAATTACATCAAAATTCGTTTTACGATTGATTTCTATTGTAATATCTTTTTATATGAATAGTGATAATCCTAACATAATGGGCGATATTTCTTATTTAAAGCAGCTGTTATATATGATATATTACATTATTATGAAAAGGGGGGAAGATATATGGCAAAGCCGTTTTCCTTTTTCCTTGTTACTGATACACATTATTTTGACAGCTCATTCAGCAGAACCGGACCGGCTTATGAAGAAAGAAGCCGTACCGATCAGAAATGCGTTGCCGAAACGCCTGCAATTATTGATGCCGGCTTTGAGCAGATTGCTGCGGATAAAGAAACAGATGTAATTCTTATTCCCGGTGATTTGGTTTACAGAGGAGAGTATCAGAGCCATGTTGGGTTCAGAGAAAGGCTTTATAAGCTTAGGGAACAGGGAAAAAAGATTTACTTAATCACAGCCCGTCATGATTATGGCGGAGAATCTGCCGAATTTATTGATGACAAGGTTGTGCCTGTAAAGGGTATGCCCAGGGAAGGGCTCAGAGATTTTTATAAGGATTTCGGGTTTGCCGATGCAATAAGCGAGCATAAGGAAAGTATGAGCTATGTTGCGCAGCTTGCAGACGGAATCAGGCTGCTTGCCCTTAACTGTGACGGAGACTGCAAAGATTTCAAGGGCATCTGGGATAATCAGATGGAATGGGCTCTTGAACAGATAAAGGAAGCGCATGAAAGCGGAAATTACATATTTGCGATGACGCATTATCCGCTTCTGCCGTTTTCGGCTATTATGCATCTTATCGGCGATGCAAAGCTTACCGATTGGGAGAATACGGCTGTAAAGTTTGCAGATGCAGGAGTAGATTTGATTTTTACCGGTCATATGCATGCACAGGCGGTTACCGATTATACAACTGAAAAAGGGAATAAAATTACGGATGTGCAAACGGGCTGCTTTGTCGGCTGTCCCTGTGCATACAGGAAAGTTACCTTTGAGGGCACTGATACTGTTGACATCAAATCATATACGATTCATGATTTTGATTATGACAAGAACGGTAAAACTGCTGAGGAATATTTCCGCTGGCGTTTTGACAGAATGATTAAATGGAAAATGGAAGAGATACTTCCTGCTCCCATTAAAAACATTCTTGATAAATTTACCTTGAAAAAGCTTGGCAGGCTTTTGTTTTTCAAGGTTGATGAAAGTATTAAAGACAAGCTTGCCGTTGATGTGGGCGTTGAGCTTGTTCGAAATATCTTTTTAGGCAATGAGCCGTATGTGAAAGGTACACCGATGTACGAAGCGATGAAAAAGCTTCTTAAAAGGCTTCATTTTATTACTCGTATACTTGGGAAAAGGCTTGGCAAAAAAAATCCGATACTTGCAGATATTGATACCTTTGTTCTTTCCATTATCGGCGATGAAGAACAAAGAGATTATAATTTAAAATTAAAAAAGACGGAGAGATTCCTATTTTCGTGTTTTTTATTTTTTGGCTTTTGTTTTGTG
>JAIDJS010000084.1 GCA_029052085.1 Eubacterium sp. | reverse complement strand
TTCTTCATCAGCAAGATGTTCATAAACAAATTCAAATTTTTCTTTGTTTTCCTTAAAAAACTGTTTTGTAAAAATCCCGTTGCCTGCAACGGGAACGTCGGGTGCAAAAACAGTGTGCTCCCTGTTCATTTTTTCTATTTTCCGAAGCATATCGGGAAGATGGGTTGCAAAGGCGAGAACGATATTGAAATCATTATATTTTTCGCATATTTCGCTGTATTTCAATACTTTGTGTCCTAAAAAGGAATGTCCTCTTACAAATTCATCGCTTGCAAAAATATCATCTACTTCAGCACCGTATTCATTAAGAACGCCGATGATTTTTTCAGCGCCGTTTCCCATTCCGTATATGACAATCGGTTTTTTGCTGTCTGCAAGATATTTCCAGACATCCGTTTCGTGTATATTAAGCAATTTTAACCACCAAAAAATAAATTTATCAGTGATAATTATAACATAAAACATTCCCCTTTACAAATAATTTTAAAAAGTATATAATGTTTAAAAAATTATTTGTGGAGGTTTGTGCCTTTATGGCAGGAAATCTATTAAGACTGTTTAAAAAAAATTCAACCGAAGAGGAAATCAAACAGCTTGTTGATGAGGATGAAAGTGTCGGCGAGCTTGAGGACTCCCAAAGGCAGATGATTAATAATATATTTGAATTTGATGATCTGAATGCGGGAGATATTATGACACACAGAACAGACATTGAAGCCGTGGATTCAGAAGCTTCTCTTGCAGATGTTGCTGCGCTTGCAATTAAAGAGGGCTTTTCAAGAATTCCTGTTTACAGTGAAGATCTTGATAATATCGTTGGAATCATCTATGTAAAGGATCTGCTTAAGTTTATCGGTACGAAAATATCGCCCGATGAGAATTTAAAGGATTATATCCGTTCTCCGCTCTTTGTTCCGGAAACAATAGCCTGCGGAAAGCTTTTTGCCAAGATGACGGAAACAAGAATTCAGCTTGCAGTTGTTGTTGATGAATACGGTGGAACAGCAGGTCTTGTTACAATGGAGGATATTCTTGAAAGCATCGTTGGCAATATTCAGGATGAATATGATGACGAGGACGAGGAAATTGAAAAAATAGACGAACATACTTATACCTTTGATGGTGCAACTGATATTGACGATGCAAGCGAGAGTCTGGGAATAACCATTCCTGAGGGGGATTATGATACAATCGCAGGCTTTATTATAAATCAGCTTGGCTATCTTCCGACGGGAAAAGAAGAAAACCCGATAACGGTTCAGTTTGAAAATATTACATTTACTGTTCTCAAAACCGAGGACAGAAGAATAGAACTTATTAAGGCAGAGATTAACGAATGACAGAAGAAATTTTACATTTTGATGCAATAGATCAGGCTGTTAGCCTTTTTGGCTCAAATGATGAAAATATAAAGCTTATTGAAAAAGAGTTTAATGTTTCAATAATAAGCAGGGGAAGCGATTTAAAGGTTGTAGGTGAAATTGAAAATGTTTCATTTGCTATTAAAGCACTGCGAAGCCTTTTGCTTTTAATCAGCAAAGGCGAAACGCTTTCGGAACAGAATGTTCGCTATGCTGTTTCCTTGGTGCAGGAGGGAAATGAGGATAAGATTCCCGCCATGTCGTCAGACAGTATCTGTATTTCATCTAAGGGCAGACCGATTAAGCCGAAAACGATAGGACAGAAAAAATACTGCGAAGCAATAGATAATCATACCATTACCTTTGGTATCGGTCCGGCAGGTACAGGTAAAACATATCTGGCAGTGGCTATGGCTGTAACTGCATTTCGTGCCAAGGAAGTTACTAAAATTATTTTAACACGCCCTGCTGTTGAAGCAGGCGAAAAGCTTGGCTTTTTGCCCGGAGATCTGCAAAGCAAGGTTGATCCGTATTTAAGACCGCTTTATGATGCGCTTTTTGATATGCTTGGTGCTGAAAACTTCCAGAAATGCCAGGAACGTGGCTCTATTGAGGTTGCGCCCCTTGCATATATGCGAGGCAGAACTCTTGATGACAGTTTTATTATTCTGGATGAAGCGCAGAATACAACCCCTGAGCAGATGAAAATGTTTTTAACAAGACTTGGCTTTAATTCAAAAATGGTAGTTACAGGCGATATAACGCAGATAGATTTGCCCGATGGTAAAAAATCAGGGCTTAAAAAGGTTATTCGTATTCTCAAAAGTGTTGATGATATTGAAATTTGCAAATTCTCGCAAAAGGATGTTGTGCGTCATAAATTAGTGCAGGATATAATAAAAGCTTACGAAAAATTTGAAAATGAGGAGAAGAGATAATGGATTCTGTAAAAGTTGTAATCTCCAATGATCAGAAGAATGTAAAGGTGCCTACGGGGATAAGGCTTCTTATCCGCCGTTGCTGCCATGCAGTGCTGGAACTCGAAAATTTTGAAGGCTCGGCAGAGGTGTCTGTTCGATTTGTAAATAATGAACAGATTCATGAGCTGAACAATACATACCGCAATATTGACAGGGAAACGGATGTGCTGTCCTTTCCGCTGGGTGAAAACGGCGTATTTGATGTAAATCTGGATACGGGAGCTAAAATGCTTGGCGATATTGTGATTTCAATGGAAAAGGCCGTTGAGCAGGCAAAGCTTTATAATCATCCGCTTCAGCGCGAAATCGGCTTTTTGACGGTTCATTCCATGCTGCATCTTTTGGGATATGATCATGAAGCAGGCGGAATAGAAGAGGTCCGAATGCGTGAAAAGGAAGAAACGGTATTAACACGCATCGGCTGGAAAAGAGATAACAGCTATTATATGGGAGATGAATAATGACAAAAACTGCATTTATTGCCATCGTAGGCAAGCCTAATGTCGGCAAATCATCATTGCTTAATAAAATGCTTGGTGCAAAGGTTGCAATTGTTTCTTCAAAGCCGCAGACAACCCGTACAAAAATTATGGGTGTTCTGACGCTTGAAGAAACACAGCTTGTTTTTACCGATACACCGGGCTTTCATAAGCCGCACAATAAGCTGGGCGAATATATGAATAATGCCGTAGGTGACAGTATCGGCGGAACAGATGCCGCTCTTTTTGTTGTTGAACCCTATGGTGAGCTGAATGAAAAGGAACTTGAACTGATTAAAAAATTCAAGCAGGAAAGGCTTCCCGTTATCCTTGCAATCAATAAAATTGATATGGTTAAGGAAAAAAAAGAGCTTCTTTCAAGAATTCTGTATTTAACAAAATCATATGATTTTGAAGCCGTAGTTCCTGTTTCTGCAACTGAAGGTGCAGGTGTAGATGAGCTTGTAGATGAAATGAAAAAGCTTTCTGTTGAAAGCCCTCATTTTTTTCCTGATGATACGCTTACAGATCAGCCCGAAAGAGTGCTTGCAGCAGAAATAATCAGAGAAAAGATACTTCGCCTTATGGATAAGGAAGTTCCGCACGGAATCGCAGTTTCAATTGAAAAAATGCGTGAGCGTGAGCATAAGGAAATCCTTGATGTTGAGGCAGTTATTTATTGCGAAAGAGAAACGCATAAGGGTATGATAATAGGTAAAAACGGCTCTATGCTTAAGAAAATTTCAACCTTTGCAAGGCAGGATTTAGAAGGCTTTTTTGAAATTAAAGTTAATCTGCATACCTGGGTAAAGGTTAAGGATAATTGGCGAAACAGAGACGGATTAATTCATAATTTCGGATTGGATTAAAATGGCACAAATTATATCTGCCGCCATAGGATAAACTAAGAATATCTTCTTAGTGGCGGTGGTTATATGCTTGATGAAAACTGGTTTAATTTTACTCAAACCGGCAATATTTTGGATTATCTGAAATATAAAGAAAACGAAAATAATTTAAAGGCAGAAAATAATGCGAAGAACAACGAAGGGTTTAGTAATAAAGGAACAGACTATAGGGGAGAGTGACCGGTTAGTTACTCTCCTTACTGCTGATTTCGGGCTTGTTAAGGCCTTTGTCCGCCGTGCAAAGCAGCTTAAAAGCAGACTGAATTCCGCAACAACTCTTTTTGCTTACTGCAATTTTAGTTTGTATAGGTCTAAGGATGCTTTTGTTGTGGATGATGCCGTTCCGATTGAGGTGTTCTTTAATTTAAGACAGGATATAGACAGGCTTTCCCTTGCACAGTATTTTGCTCAGCTTGCGTATGAACTCAGTGCTGAGGAACAGCCGCAGGAAGAGCTTTTAAGACTTACGCTTAATTCTCTTCATTTACTTTGCAAGGGCGAAAAAAGTATTACGCAGATTAAAGCGGTGTTTGAATTCCGTGCTTTGTGCCTTGGCGGATATATGCCCTCTGTTTTAGCCTGTGATCATTGCGGTACATATGAAACACCCTTAATGTATTTTGATACGATGGAGGGCAGAATTTACTGCGGAAACTGTCAGAAGGCCGGTGCTGTTCCGGTTCCGAAAAATGTCATTACGGCTATTCGCTTTATTTGCTTGACTGAACCGACAAAAATATTCAGCTTCAGCCTTAGCGATGAAAATATTTTGCTTCTCGGAAGCATTGCTGAAAAATATACATTAATCCGCATTCAGCGCAGGCTGAGTGCTCTTGAATTTTATAAAGGATTACAAGGATGAATAAACATTATGAAGCATTAGAACTGAACAGTGTGCTTGATATGCTTGCAAGTGAAGCAACCTGCGAGGATGCAAAGGATATGGCAAAAAGCCTTACGGCTTCAACAGATATCAATGAGGTTGAAATGCGCCTTTCGCAGACGGAGGATGCTCTTTCCCTGCTGGCTCGCTTTGGTGCGCCCTCTTTTTCCGGATTATGCAATGTAAATAATCCGCTTCAAAGGGCAGCAGCAGGCGGTGCGCTGAATACTGCCGAGCTGCTTCGGATAGCAGAAACTCTGCGTTCTCTTCGCGCTCTTTATGAGTGGTATGGTCACTGTTCAGGTGTTAAAACAAGTCTGGATTTCTTTTTTGACGGAATAACCGTTAATAAATATCTTGAAACAAGAATTTTTACTGTTATTATCAGTGAGGATGAAATTGCCGATAAGGCATCGGAAGAGCTGTATGAAATCAGAAGAAAAATACGCTCAAAATCCAATTCTGTGCGTGAAAAGCTTGACGGAATCATTCACAGCACGCATTATCTTAAATATTTGCAGGAGCCGATTATAACACAGCGAAACGGCAGATATGTTGTGCCTGTAAAGGCTGAATGCCGCGGAAATGTTCAGGGCTTGGTGCATGATACATCATCATCGGGAGCAACGGTATTTATAGAGCCGGTTTCCGTTGTTGAAGCAAATAATGAAATCAAGGTGCTTGAGGGCAGGGAAAGAGAAGAAATTCAACGAATTCTTTTTGAACTTTCAGCCGAAGCAGGCAATTTTGCCGAAAGCGTAAAGTATTCCTATAACAGTGCCGTTATGCTCAATCTTATTTTTGCAAAGGCCCATTTGGCATACAGAATGAAGGCTTCTAAGCCTGTTCTTAATGATGAGGGTATTATTGAGCTGAAGAAAGCACGCCATCCGCTTTTGAACCCCAAAACGGTTGTTCCGACAGATATACGGCTTGGCGGAGAATATGATACGCTTGTTATAACGGGTCCGAACACAGGCGGTAAAACTGTATCAATCAAAACCATCGGTTTGCTTACATTGATGGCAATGTGCGGAATTCTTATTCCTGCTGCCGATCAATCCCGGATATCCGTGTTTGAAAATATTTTGGTGGATGTCGGCGATGAGCAGAGCATTCAGCAGAATCTTTCAACCTTTTCATCGCATATGGTGAATATTATAAACATTATGAAATGTGCAGACAGCAGCTCACTTGTTCTTATTGATGAGCTGGGAGCAGGAACTGATCCTGTTGAGGGTGCGGCTCTTGCTGTTTCGATTATAGAAAATCTGCGTGAAAAGGGTGCAAAAATTGCTGCAACAACGCATTATGCGGAGCTTAAATCCTATGCTCTTGAAACTGCCGGTGTAATCAACGGCTGCTGCGAATTTGATGTTGAAACCCTAAAGCCTACATACAGACTTCTGATCGGTGTTCCCGGCAGATCAAATGCTTTTGCTATATCTGAACATCTTGGTATGGATAAAAGCGTTGTTGACGCTGCAAGAGGCATTGTAGGCTCTGATAATCGTTCCTTTGAAGATGTTCTTGAAAAGCTTGAAAACACAAGAATGGAGCTTGAAATTGAAAAGGAAAAGGCTGAAAAGGCAACCGAGGCTGCAAACAGAATGAAAGCAAAGGCACAGTCGGAAAAGGATAAAATTGAGCAGCTTAAGGCAAATGAATTGGAAAAGGTAAAAAGAGAAGCTGAAAAAATCATCAATGCCGCAAAGCGTCAGAGTTCGGATTTTCTGCTTCAGCTTGAAAGGCTGAAAAAAGAAGCCGAAACTGCAAATGTAACAGATATTGCAAGAAAAACAAGGCGTGAAATCAAAAACCGTCTTGGAGAAATGGATGATATTGTAAATCCACGTGAAATTGCAGATAACTGGGATGACGATTATAAATTGCCGCGTGAGGTGGTTAAGGGCGACAGTGTTATTATAAGAGGCATCGGTGAGGGCGAGGTGCTTGAGGTTGGTAAGGATAAGGTGCTTGTACAGTCCGGTATGCTTAAAACCCGTGTAAAAATGGGCGATTTAATGCTTACGGAAAAAAAGAAAAAAGCACCTATAAAGCATACTGCCAATATTTACAGAACAAGCTCAAGAGCGGATGCTGATGTTAAAACAGAAATTGATTTAAGAGGGCAGACTGTTGATGAAGCAATCGGGAATCTAATGCTGTTTATAGATAAATGCGTTTTAAATAACATAACGGAAATAAGAATTATTCACGGAAAGGGAACAGGTGCACTCAGAAGTGCCGTTAAAGACGAGCTAAAATCTCATCCGAATATCCGGGAATTCAGACTTGGTGTTTACGGAGAGGGCGAAAACGGAGTAACGATAGCTTTGCTGAAATGATGTCTTTAAAATGATTGTATAAATATGGAAGATGCTAAAAAAATAGATTTATTTGAAAAAATGCCTGTTAAAAGTGCAGTCTTAAAGCTATCAATTCCGACAGTTTTAAGCTCTCTTGTTATGGTAATATATAATCTTGCAGACACCTATTTTGTTGGTATACTAAATAATTCTGTTGAAAATGCGGCAGTGACTTTGGCTGCTCCGCTTCTTCTTGCGTTTAATGCGGTTAATAATCTTTTCGGTGTCGGCAGTTCAAGTATGATGAGCCGGGCGCTTGGAAAAAAGGATTATGAAACGGTTTACCGAAGCTCCGCATTCGGATTTTACTGCTCTGTTATAAGCGGCTTGCTTTTTTCGCTGCTTTATACAGTGTTGAGTAATCCACTACTTGTTATCCTTGGTGCAGACAGTGAAACTGCGGCGGCAACGGCAGAATATCTGAAATGGACTGTCAGCTTCGGGGCTGTGCCTGCGATTCTTAATGTTGTAATGGCTTATCTGGTAAGGGCAGAAGGTGCTTCTCTTCATGCAAGTGTGGGTACAATGAGCGGATGTGTTCTGAATATGATACTTGATCCGATTTTTGTTTTGCCATGGGGTCTTGATATGGGTGCGTCGGGTGCAGGCTGTGCAACGTTTATTTCAAATTGTTTTGCGTGTGTTTATTTTTTTGTACTGCTATATGTGAAACGAAAAAGCACTTATGTTTGTGTTAATCCTAAAAAGTTTTCCTTCAGAAAACAGATTCTTATCGGTGTATTCTCTGTCGGAATACCTGCATCCATACAGAATCTGCTGAATGTAACGGGAATGACTGTTCTTAACAATTTCACGTCTGCTTTCGGTGCAGAAGCGGTTGCTGCTATGGGTATTGCGCAGAAAATCAATATGGTGCCTATGCAGATTGCGCTGGGAAGTTCGCAGGGGGTTATGCCTTTGATAGGCTACACCTATGCAAGCGGCAATACGGAAAGAATGAAAAAATCCCTGTTGTTTTTAAGCAAGTATGCTTTAGGCTTTCTTGCAGTTATAACAGTGGGATTTTATTTCGGTTCTGATATATTGATATCTTTATTTATGAAAAATGAAGAAATTGTTTCCTATGGTTCGGAGTTTTTAAAAGGCTTGTGTCTGTCGCTGCCTTTCTTATGTATGGACTTTATTGCTGTCGGTGTTTTTCAGGCATGCGGAATGGGCGGAAAATCGCTTATATTTGCAATTATGCGAAAAATTGTGCTTGAAATACCGTTTATATTCCTGTTAAATTATCTGTTTCCGCTTTACGGGCTTGCTTATGCACAAACAATGGCAGAGGTACTTCTTGCTGCTGCCGCAATTGCTGTTCTTATAGGTATGTTTAAGAAACTGAAAATAAAAAAGAATTAAATTCAAAAAAATTGTTTTGCACATTT
>JAIDJS010000083.1 GCA_029052085.1 Eubacterium sp. | reverse complement strand
ATATAATATAATTAAGCTGTAAAATAGACTATGCGTTATACAAAAGGAGCAGTTTTTATGAAAATGATTGAATGTACAAATTTAACAAAGGAATATTTAAGCGGAGAAAATGTTGTAAAGGCGGTTGATGATATTACAATATCATTTGAGCAGGGCGAATTCTGTGCAATAACCGGTCCGTCCGGTTCGGGCAAGTCAACCTTTCTTCATATGTTAAGCTCCCTTGAAAATCCAACCTCGGGCTATGTAACCTATGGAGATAAGAAGCTTTCCGATTATAATGATAATCAGCTTTCTATTTTAAGACGCAGACGCTTCGGCTTTGTTTTCCAGTCTTATAATCTTGTGCAGGAATTAACAGGCTATGAAAACATTCTGCTTCCGATTATGCTTGATAAGAAAAAAACGGATGAAGAATATCTTGATAAAATAATAAATATTCTCGGTATTGAGGATCGGGTGGATCATCTTCCGTCTGCACTTTCGGGTGGTCAGCAGCAAAGAATTGCCATTGCAAGGGCGCTTGCCAATAAGCCTGCTATTCTTTTTGCTGATGAGCCAACAGGCAACCTTGACGGCAAAAGCGGCAGAGAGGTTCTTTCTCTTCTTAAATTCGCAAGTAAAGAGCTTGGTGTAACGCTTATTCTTGTTACCCACGATCTGCACGTTGCCGAGCAGGCAGACAGGATTTTAACAATTGAAGACGGCAGAATTGTAAGAGACAGCAAAGCTGCGGAGGACTAAGCCGTGAAGAAAAAAATAACAGTTAATACGCTTGCTTTCGGTAATCTTAAAAACCATAAAAAGCAGTATACCGTTATGGTTATCGGTATTATTCTTGCTATGGTCTTTTCATCAGGTGTAATCATTTCCCTGTTCAGCTTTCATTATTCCCGCCTTGAAATGGGCAGAAAAGCTATGGGAATACAGGATGAAATACTGATTAATATTTCCGAAGAAGCAATTAAAAATGCCGATAAAGAAGGCTATATTGATGAATACGGCTTCGCCCATATGGTCGGCTTTGCTTCAACCTCTGCTGAAAATGAGAAAAACGGCTTTTATCTTGCCTGGCTTGATGATGATGCAAAGGTACTTTCGTATCAGTCCTTTATCAAGGGTTCATATCCAACAAACGAAAATGAAATAGCAATAGAACAATCTGTTCTGTCCAGACTTGGCATTGAAGCTCAAATCGGCGATGAAATTACACTTGATGTTTTTCCGCAGAACGGAAAATCTCATATCAGCACATCAAACACGAAAAGCTATAAGCTTGTCGGAATTGCTGATGATAAATATTCGCATTTGCCTGTTTCGTCGGATTCCTGTGTTCCGTCTGCTTTTGTATGTGCCGGCTCACAGACTGATGTCGGAGGCAAAGAAGGCCTTGTCTGCTATTTCACCTATGCGGATTTTGATTTTGAGTCAATGTATACTGCTGAGGATGGAATGACTTATTTTCAGGATCAGACAATGGTGTTTCACGACTATCTTGGACAGTCTGATATTGCTTATGTAGATAACGAAAACTCATTTGAATATGTATATACAAATTACAGGGATTATTATGGCGGCTTTATGCAAGAAAGCAATATCATATACATTTCTATTATCGGAATTGTACTTGCCTTAACCTCCTGTATTGCAATAGTGAATTCCTTTAACTCGAATATCAAGGAGCGTAAGCAGCAGATTGGTATGCTTCGAGCTGTCGGCACAACAAGAAAGCAGATTATCAATATTCTCGGCAGGGAAGCGCTGATTATTTCTCTTGTGTCTATTCCTGTCAGTCTTGTGATTTCATATCTGCTTGTGCTTGCTCTTTTAAATGTGTTCAGTGATGATTTTGTTTTAACAATAGATGTTTTGTCTGTTGTTTTATGCGGAGTTGTCGGTTTAATTACGGTTATGCTGGCTGCTCTCATTCCGATTGTCCACGCAACAAGGATAACACCTATGCAGGCTATAAGAAATATAGATGTATCCCGTAAAATGAAAACAAAGAAAATCAGATCTCAAAAGCAGTTTTCCGTGCCGAAGCTTCTTGCTGAAAGAAGTATGGCATTCCATAAAGGAAATCAGATTGCGGTTTCGGTAATTCTGATTTCAACCATTCTTTTTTCGTGTTTCGGTTTTTCATTTGTTTCTTATGAAAAAAAGCATCCTGAACAATATGGCTATGATTATACTGTCAGAACGGAATACCATGATGGTATGGCATATACAAACTCCTTTGATAAAAGCGGCGGAATGTCTGACGCGGATAAGAACAGTATAGCGGCTGCGCCGTATATTTCAAAAGCCTTCGGCGTAAAAAGCTGCAATATCAATGTTTTAATTGATGAATATACTGATTATTTCAAAATTCTTGCGGGCAGCAGTGTTTATGAAAACCCCGGTTTGGATGAATATAACGGCAATAATTATTCCGATTTGGTGTTCAGTAATTTTGATGAGTATTACAGTAACATTAAATCACAGGCAGGTTTTAGAAAGGATTTTCTTCCGACAACGCTTTATGCCGTTGATGACTGGAAGCTTGAAGAACTTGAAGATAATTTGATTTCGGGAAACATCAATCTTGATAAGCTTGCATCAGGCGAGGAAATTATTCTTATTGCGCCTCAAAAAGCGGCGGTATGTATTGTAGACGATGGTAACAGCTTCTGGGATGTAACCCTGCTTGATGAGAAGGTTGATAATAAGTTTGACTATGCCGTTTATAGCGAGTATCAATACAAAGCAGGGGATACGATTGATTTAAGTATGATTATGGGAGATCCCGATGATGCGATTTATACCGAAACCGAAAATATCTATCATTTTAAAAAGGCTGATAAACAGGTTAAAATCGGTGCAGTAATCAGCCCTCAATATTTCAGCTCCAGTGTAACGGATGAATGGATTGTTCAGGGAGCTCAATTTGGAATACTTACCTCAATAGCCGGAATGAACAGGTTTTCACAAAATGAAAAATATCAGCGTGTCAATCTGTTTGTTGACGGCGAAATCAATGCTGAAATGAATGAAGCAGTAATATCCTATGCAGAACCGATACTTTATAAATATGATACAAATATTTATTCATCATACGAATCAAAGAAAAGATCAGAATCCGAAAGCAATTCAATGCTTGTTGTTATGATTTCGCTTATTATAATCGGTTTTGCAATTTGTGCAAGCTTAACAAAT
>JAIDJS010000082.1 GCA_029052085.1 Eubacterium sp. | reverse complement strand
ATGTAATACTCAGTCAAATGAAGAATATGACTTTTAGTGATATTAACGAATTAGAACAAAATTCATACATTGCTGCAGAAGTCAATGAAGCTAGCATTACCGGAGAAAAGCTTAACTTTGACGGAAAGATAAACTACAAGTCAAGTTCATATGAAAATAAAAGCAAATACTGGACAGACACTTTTAAAGAGGCAAAAAATAATCTTTCATATGCATTATTGTTAGAAAATCCGGATGAAAAAGCAGAATATCTGAATCAAATACTAAATGTACTAAAAGAAGAAATCTCAAATGGGAATGATGTTGCTGCATACGAGCTTGGCCGATATTACAAGCTTGGAACCTTTGGTGAAATCAACCCTGAATTATCGCAGAAATATTACGAAATTGCATTTAATGGTTTTAAAAATGAACTTAATAGTGACAATTGGTTAAACATCATGATTGCTAAAGATGAGTTCATCCGCTACAACTATAATCTTCCTCAAGCAGAATTTGAAAAAAACATATTGCAATTTTCTAAAGACATTGAGAGAGAAGAATGGATGCAGAATTATCTGAATTACAGAGTAGGCAGAATGTTAGTTGACGGTGAAGGAGTTGAAAAAAACATCAAGGAAGGAATGGCTTATCTTGAGCAAAGTTCATCACCGTTCGCCCACTTTACATTAGGAAATATGTATTATTATGGCAGAGAGATAGAACAGGATTATCAAAAAGCATACGATTATTTTTCTCTTGCCGGTTTTCCTGAAGACGGAAAATCAATGCCATTTGCAATTTACAACATGGCAGAAATGCTTGAAAAAGGTTTAGTGAAAGATAATGAACTTGATAAAGATATATTATACAAAACTGCACTTTCCTCATTTATTTCCTCTGAAGAGGAAGCTCCGAATGATTTAATTGAATATAGAATTGCAACAATGCTGCTCTCCGGAAAAGGTTGTGATATTGATACAGAAGCTGCAGAAGAATACCTTATTAAATCCTCTGAATACGGAAATGTTTTTGCATCAACCAAGCTTGCTAATTTATATATTCAGTCAGGAGATCCCGATAAAGCAGAAAAAGCAGTTTTTCTTTTACAAGCTGCTGCATATTCAGATAACAATGATTTAGCTCAATATCAACTCGGTAAAATACGCACAGATGAAGCATCAAAATACTTCAACCCAAAAGTAGGTATTGACCTTTTGGAAAAATCTGCAGACCAGGATAATGATTTTGCCCAATATACTCTTGGAAACATATTCTATAAAGGCAGCATAGTAGAAAAAGATGTTGAAACTGCTTTGAAGTATTTAAATTCATCTTCAGAACACGGAAATCAATATGCTCAATACGCTCTTGGAATGATTTGTCTTAAAGATGAAAACAGTTTTGAAGGAAATAACATTGAAAAGGCTAAAGACTACTTCAGCCTTTCTGCAGAACAGGGGAACATGTTTGCACAATATCAACTCGGAAAAATTCATCTTGAAAATGATGATTTTAAGGATACAGGAAAAGCAACAGAATACTTTTCTATGGCTGAAGAAAATGAAAATCCATATATACAATATAACATCGGAAGATTATATCTTGAAAACCCGGACATTCAGAATATTAATAAAGCAGTTTCATTGTTTACAAAATCAGCTGAGCAGGATAATCCATATGCTGCTTATACCTTGGGAAATATTTATTCTGAAGAGGATAAAGCAACAGCTGATACATGGTATTTAAAGGCCCACGAAGGTTTTGTTAAAACAATAGAGGAAAATAAAGATACCCCTAATGACAGCATACTATACAACCTTGGTAATATGAATTTAAAAGGTCTTGGTGTTGAAAAAAATATTGATGCTGCTATTGATTACTTCACAAAATCAGCCGATTTAGGAAATGAATTTGCACAATATCAACTCGGATCTCTTTATTATAAAGGTGAAGATGTTGTACAGAATGCAAACTTAGCAATGCAATACTTAACTCTTGCTGCGGATCAGAACAATCAATTTGCACAATACACTCTTGGCACCATTTATCAAAAGGGAGATATAGCAGAAACAGATATTGACAAAGCCATTTCTTTTTTTGAGGCTTCTGCAGATCAGGATAACCAATTCGCTCAATACCAGCTCGGTCGTATTTATTATTTAGAAGAATATGGACAGAAGGATATTTACAAGGTTCTTATTAACTTTAATAATTCAGCCGAACAAGGAAATGAGTTTGCCCAATATCAGCTTGGCTTAATTTATTATAAAGGTGACGATATTGAACAAAATGCAGAGTTGGCAATGCAATACTTAACTCTTTCTGCAGAACAGGACAATCAGTTTGCTCAGTATCAGCTGGGAATGATTTATTTAAAAGGCGATATTGCTGATAAAGATATAAATAAGGCGATTTCCTTTTTTGAGGCTTCTGCAGATCAGGATAACCAATTTGCACAATACCAACTTGGCAAATTATATTATTTCGGTTTTGAAGGTATTGCCATTGATAAAGAAAGGGCAAATTATTACCTTACACAATCTGCATCACAGGGAAATGAATTGGCCCAGGCTCTGCTCGATTGGAAACCTTCTTTAACATTTGGTGCATTAAACCATCAAATGGGATTCAGCGAAACAATGGTAACACTTTCATCTGATATGCGTTCTTTGTTTGAAAGACTTTCTAATGAACATGATCATATGCTAAATCAAATGATTTACCAGCGTATAGAAAGAGAAAAGCAACAAGAAGAAAATATAATAACCCAATAACAAAAATCATATATATAAATAACCCTACTATGAGAATTAGTTCATAGCAGGGTTATAAAAAATGAAGCCAGGACTTCCCGAAGAAAGCCCTGACCTCTGCAAAGTAATAGCTGGAAAAATAATGGAAAGCTGCTCAAAATATTTGCCTGTAGTTTTAAGAGATGACCTGGCTCAGGACGATCAGACAACTATTCTAACAAAAAGACGTACACCGCCATAAGAGAAAGAACGATTATTATTAAGAAAAGAATCCCTACAACAATCATCAAGAATTTCACTACAGCACTTGCTCTACTATAGATTTCTTTTAATCCTCTTACTATAAGACCAAAAATTACACTCAACAGAGAAAAAGATAAGAGTGGAATCAAATTATCCTTATTCTCTGCTAAAATTGTAAAAACATCTAATCTCATCAAATGGTTTCCCCTTTCTAGAGC
>JAIDJS010000081.1 GCA_029052085.1 Eubacterium sp. | reverse complement strand
ACTTTATACTGTACATATAATAGAATAGAGTTTCAACGGCGGATATCACTTGTATCCGTCTTTTTTTATCAGGAGGTTTTTTTGTGGGCGAAAAAATAAAAAAAGCTATTGGTGTTGAGGGCGATTTTAAAACAACCATTCTGCCGATGATAAATTACAGCTATGCCAATATGTTTCTTGGCGGAGCAGGCTACATAATCAGTATGTATTTCACAATATTCCTTACTGATGTTGTAAACATTTCACTCCGGCAGGCAGGAATCGTTGTTATGATTGCAACCGTATGGGATGCCGTTACAGACCCTGTTATGGGAATGATTACAGACCGAACACGCTCCAAATTCGGAAGGCACAGAAAACATCTTCTTTTTGGTATTCCTGTTATACTGATTTCCTATTCTCTTTTATGGAATGCCTTTGGTATAAACGGCAAAGAAAATCCGCATACGGCAATGATATACTTTATAATTGTTTATATGCTTTATAAAACAGCATTTACAATCGTAAGCGTTCCGCACACAGCTATGCTTCCCGAACTTGCACCTGAATATAATTTAAGAACACAATATAATTCAGTTGGATACTTGTTCAATTCAGCCGGAATGGTGCCTGCTTTCGGAATTGCTGTTCTGATTCTTGGAATATTCGGCTCCGGAAGCAATATTACCTCCGCATCAAAAACTCCGTTTTTGGTTATAGGAATCGTTCTTTCAATATTCTTTTCCGTTTCTGTATTTTTAACCTTTAAAACTACAAAAGAAAAACCATCGCTGGATATGCACGTTGAGCCGCTTGATATCAAATATATTCTTCGCGAGTATGTACTTGTTTTTAAAAATAAATCCTTCAGGCAGTACTTCTTTATGAGTGTTGCTTATCAGTTTTCAACCGGCTTTTACGCAAACTCAAAGGTTTATTACATAAAATATCTTGCAAATCAATACAGCAGATACGCACTTTTCAATGCAGTTGCAGGCGTTGCGGAAGCAGGAGCCTTTCCGCTCAATTATGCACTGACAATAAAATACGGCAAGCAAAAATGCGGAAACATTGTAACGCCGCTTATGATTGCAGGGCTTGCAATAGGCTTGTTTATGCAGACAAGCAACGACGGAAAATGGTCTTGGATATTCGCTGTTCTGATGATGCTCAGTATGATTTTATATCCGTTTGGTATGTCCGGTCTGGGCTTTGTTTCAACAAATATTTTTCCTGATTTAACAGATGTTGACGAGCTGATAACAGGAAGACGCAGAGAGGGTGTTATTGCCACCTTCAGTACACTGATTAAAAAAGGCATTGCAGGCGTTATGGCGGCAATGGTTGGCTTTACGCTTCAGGGCTTCGGACTTGTTACGGGAGATACCGTTTCCGAATACGAAAAAGCAACAGGAGAATTATTTGCTCAATCAAGCAGTGCAATATGGGGTGTTCGCATCTGTGTTGCAGTTATTCCGATTGCAGCAGCACTGATTTCACTTTATCTTTTAAAGAACTTTAAAATGAACAAGGATGACCACACAATGATCCGGGCCGCCGTTGCAACAAAGCATAAATACGGAAGCGTTACGCTTACAGAAGAAGAAATAAAACGCTGTGAACTGATATCAGGACAGAAATTTGAGAAAACATGGCTTGGAACAGGCAACAGCGAAGAAGAACACCGACTCAAAAAGAATGAGAACGGAAAATACATCATTTTAATTGAAGCTGAGGAAGAAAAGCAAGAGCTTGAAAAAGCAAATCAAAAGTGAGGTTGAAATTATGGAAAAAACAAGTATTGATATTACGCAGAAAGCGCCTGCTGCTCCTGAAAAAAATTCTAAAAACCGAATTAAATCGGTTTTATTTTACACTGTTCAGTGGACTTGGGGATTACCTGTTAATCTGATTGGAGCAATTGTTTTTTGGTTCTGTACAAAAATAAAGAAAAGAAACTGGCAGCGCTTCGGATATGCTAAAATTGTTTATCTGCCGTGGAATTCAGGCGGATTATCACTCGGGATTTACATTTTTATGAAAGCAAACCACAAAAGCAAGAAATGGACTTATAACACAAGAATCCATGAATACGGACATACCTGGCAGTGCCTTCTTTTAGGTCCTCTTTATTGGATATTTGTAGCTATTCCGTCTGCAATATGGTGTAACTGCTTTGAGGGATTCCGCAAAAAGCATGATGTTTCCTACTATTGGCTTTACTGCGAAAGCTGGGCAAATAAATGGGGACAGAAATTTTCAGGAATGAAACAAAAGGATATTCAGAAAAAAGTATATTGATTATGAAAAACAAAACGCTTTTAATATTTGATGTTTACGGAACAATCATTTCTACAGGAAACGGCTCAATCAATGCAGTTGAATCCATTCTTTCATTACAAGATAAATCTGTAAATTCAGATTTATTTTATGCTGAATGGAAAAAATTTCATCGTGAAAATATGAATAATGCAAACATCAATACATTTTTATCAGAAGAAAAAATTTTTGAAAATGATTTAAAGCTATTGTACGAAAAATACAATATAAAAAAAGATTATTCTGATGATGTAAGCATTATGCTTTCAAGCCTTATTGGAAGAAAATGCTTTGAAGATACGAAAAGCACAATAGATGAGCTAAGAAAAAATTACAGAGTTGTGCTTGGTTCAACCACCGATACCGAGCCTTTAATGGAAAATCTAAGATTAAATGAGTTGAGTGTTGATGCTGTTTACACTTCTGAAATCATAGAAAAATACAAGCCGGACATTGAGTTTTACAAATACATATTGAAAAGCGAAAACTGCAATGCAGAAAATGCTGTTTTTATTGGCGATTCATTGATTGATGATATATTCGGCCCTAAACAATTAGAAATTAAAACCGTGCTGATTGACAGAAACAATAAATACAACCTTGAAAATCAATCCATAAAACCAGACTTTGTAATTCACAATTTAACAGAATTATTAGCATTAAACTTATAAAATAAAAACAATTGTAGGGAGCGATGACCACATCGCTCCGTTTTTCATTGTTTAAATCTTGTACATTCGGCACGATGTGGTCATCGTGCCCTACAAATAATTAAACAATATATAACACTTAAAGAATTAAAGGCACTCGCAATTGCGAGTGCCTTTGTTTGTTGTAAATGTTTTGTAGGGGATGATTCTATATCGTCCCGAATAATTTTACGGGCGGATATGGAATCC
>JAIDJS010000080.1 GCA_029052085.1 Eubacterium sp. | reverse complement strand
GGTTTATAGAAAACTAACTTCTTATAGTGGTAATTCTACAAGTAATATTACTAATGCCAAATCGCAATTACGAAGTAAAATTTCAAATTTACGTGATGCATCAACAAATTACGGAAATTATGCAAATGATATCCAGGATTTAAAGGATGAATGCGTATCAGTTGATAAAGCGGTAAGAACCAAAATTTCAAAATTGACAGCTTCGTTTAAAAAGGCAAACGGCATTAGAAATAGTAAAATTGAGAATGGTTTTTATTACATTGGAGCAAGTATTGGCAATTCTTCAGCGGGTTTGCGTTGGGTTAACGATAAACTCGCTGAGGGCTCTACTGGTGTTGAATATATTAAGGATGTTCTCAAAGAATGGTATAATTATAAAGGTGGTAAAGAACTAATTAAAGGTGTATTAGTGGGAACTTTAGAAGCTGCCATTGCTGTTCTCACTATTATAGGAGCGATTTGTACAGGCGGTGCATTAATAGCAATTATTGCAGGCGTTGTTGCAGGTGTTATTGCATTGGTTAATGCTGGAGTTAATATTTATAACGAGATTAAAGCTTATAATACGACAAATGATGGCAAGAATCCTGATCCTGCAACAGCTAGAAGATATAGCCGTGAAGATTCCTTCCAAGATATGGTTCGAACCGAAGCCGAATATAATAGTAAAGATTGGCAGATTGCGGCTGGTGTTGTTGATGTAGTAAATATAGTATGTTCTTTAATACAGTTAGGTGATGGCATAAAGAATCTGTTTAAGAAAGGTTATAAATGGGCAAAGGGTGATTTAACTGACATTAATGAGCTGAAATTTAAAGATATATTTAAAAAAGATTCGTTCAAATTAATCGGTAATAAAATAAAAGACACTTTCAAAAATGGATTTAGTGATATTTTCAAAACAATTAAAGCAGGAGATTGGACAAAAATTGGTAAATCAGCTTTGGATTTCGGCTCTGATTTTAAAGAAAACCTTCTTAATAGATTTGCTGATGGAAAGTGGTATAAAGTATCTAAAAATTGGCTTAGCGGAATTAAAGATTTGATAACGGATGGAGTTACATTTAAAGGAATAATGGAAAATATTGTGATGCCATCAATTAACATGGGAGATTATGCCTCTATAAAAGGCGAAGGTCAATTGGAGTTCAATTTTGATTCGATAAAAATGGATAATTTTTACGATATTTATAAAAAATCAAATAAAATAATCACAAATGATCTGTGGAATAGCGGTGATAGTTTTGATATTAATATTCTTGATAAGTTATCAGAAATTAGTAATATTAATATTTCTGTTCCGGATATTCATATTCCTGAAGTAAAAATTCCGCCTGTTATGGTTAATGTTGCTGCATAGGAGAATAAAATGGAGCCTAATAAAGTATATAAGTTTAATGAATTAATTAATTTCCCTAAAAGTGAAAAATGGGTGTTACGAACTAAAATTAGAAATGCATATTTAATTATTTTGGCAATTATTTTTGCATTCTCTCTAATTTTTAGAAATAGCTTATTATCTGAAATGCATTGGACGTATAGAGTGTTATTAATTTGCATAGGATTGGCGTTATGTAATACGGGTGGTCACAAAAAAGTCCCATCAAATATAGAACTTCAGTTTTTTGATGATTATATGATTGTGTACAGAGACAAAATATCGTATAACCCCCAAAAAAGTAGAAGAGAATTTGAAAAATGTTATTATTCGGATATCAAAAACATTGAATATCGTACAAATACAAAAAGATTTAATATTGATGCAAAATATGAAGGAATATACTACAACTATAAAAATAATCAATTGGAAGAAAAACCTTCATACCACAAAACAGTTGATTCCCTTATATGGTTTTATATTGAAGAACAAGACAAAAAAGGGCTATTTGATATTCTTGAAAAATACACAAATATAACAATTAATGTAAAAGAGGGAGCTTAAATATGTCAAATAATGAAATTAGATTAGAAGCACAAGATTTAAATCAGCAGGCTGTTATGCTCATTAAAGCAAATAGTTTAGAAGCTGCAAAAGAAAAAATAGAAAAAGCAATTGATCTTGATCCAATGCTTATGGATTCATATAAAAATTATGGCGATTATTATATGGCTCTTCAATTATATGAGAATGCTAAAAATATGTATAAAAAAGCATTACTTATTGAAAAAAAAGGTGAATTGTATTTCTTATATGGAAATGCTTGCTTTATGCTTGACGAAGTTCATGATGGTTTAGAATACTATAATTTAGCTTTGTCTGCAGGTTTTGATAATGAGGACATGCTGTTTTTCATGGGAATGGCTTATGAACATCTTAACGATGACCAAATGGCTTTGAGATATTTTACGAAGGCTACTCAAAAAAATCCATCAAGACCTGATTTTTTAGTAAAAAAAATAACAACATTGATTCGTTTGGATATGCTTGATGTTGCAGAAGAAAACGCAGAACAATTAATTGCAAATTCACCAGAATTGTTTGACGGATATCATATTAAGTCGAAGTTGTTAATTAATAGAGGAGCTATCGATGAAGCATTAGCTTTCTCAAAAGCAGCATCAGAGAAGTTTCCTGAAGATGTGGATTTGTTATTTGATTATGTTCGCTCAATTACAGTTAAGGGTGATTATGAAAAGGCTTTAAATCTTATTCAAAATGCTAAAAAAATGAAGTATTTTGAAAACTCAAAGAGATCTTTTGTTATGCTCGAAGCACAAATTGCTGCTGACGTTAATAATATTGAACGTGCTATTGAGTGTTGTTTAGAGTGTATTGAACTTGAGAATAATGATTATTTCGACTCAGAAGCAAGATTTATGCTCATGAATATGTATCTTACATATCCAAAATTTGATGAAGCATTAAATATGGCAGTTCAATTATGTGACAATGATGCGGAAGATTTGTATTATTATGCTGCTCTATATTACAGAGCGTTTTGCTCTAAACAATTAAATAATGAAACTGCAGGAAAATATTATAAGGAAGCAAATTCTATTTATAGATTAGCAACTCTAAAAAAACCAGAAGCTTTAGATATTTATTTATATAGAGCAATGTGCTTAAAAGATATGGAAGAATACGATAAGGCGTTAGATATTCTTGATTTTATGAATGAATTAACGGATGATATTGCAGAAATATATACTGTAAGAGCTGAAATATATAAATTGCAAGGAAATAATATTTTGGCTAACGAACAGTTTGAAAAGGCATATTCTATTAAACCTGAATTAAAAAATTATTATGGAAAAACTGGTGAATAATGATGGCATTGCAATACGAAAAAAATACTGATTTAGCATTTGATACAACAGTAATGAGAAATTATGGCGCAAAGTACGCAGATATTGCAGATACCTTGCGCGAAATGGCAGAAAGCTTAGATACTACTTTAGCAATTCTTGCAAGCGAAGGCTGGACAACTCCAGCAGGTTCGGCATTTCACAAAATGACTGAAACTAATTGGAAAGAAAATATTGAAAAATATGCAAATTTGCTCGATACCTTAAAAACAATAATTGATACTTCTTGCAATCAGTATGAACAGTTGGTTTCTAATCATATTGAAAAAACAAAAGTATAATAGATACATAGTTTTATCTATGTGCTATAATTTTATGAAAGGAGAGATATAAATGGCTAGTATTAGAGTTACGCCTGAGACACTTAGCGGTCAAGGTCAAGATTTAATTGGTTATGCTGGTGACCTCACTGATATTTTATCAAGTGTTGATACAAAGATCAATGAAATCATTGAGGGCTGGGACGGTCTTGCTCAAGATGCATATTTTGATATGTATACTACAATGAAGGAAAGCTTAGACCAGTTCCCAGGACTTGTCGATGCTCTTGGACAAGCTACCACGGGTGCTGCTGAAGCATTTAGCACAGTTGACGAGGAACTTCAAAGTGGCTTTAAGTCAGAGGGCTAATTTTTTATCCCGATAGTGATATGCTATCGGGATATTTTTGTTTGTTTATAAAATCAATACGAATAACAATTGTATAATTATTTTAAGGATAAAATATGAATAATAATGAATTAATTGAATGCTTTTATGATTCGGTTAATATATCAGAACATATATTAAAATCTGAAACAGAAAAAGCGATAAAATAAAATAAGGTCTACAAAGAAAACGTTGTTGCCAGAAAGAAAAATGTAAAACAAGTCCATAAAGATATATTTAATTATCTTAGCGTTGAATCAAATACAAGCTTTAATGCCGCAAAAAAGTATTTACAGTATGGCAAAACCGCTGTGCTGAATTTTGCCAATCCGCATAATCCGGGCGGTGGTGTACATAATGGTGCAATGGCTCAAGAGGAATGTTTGTGTCGAAGCAGTAATTTGTATTCTTGTATAAGTAATCCAAATGTTTTCAAAGATTATTACCTGTACCATAAGAATATGGGACACTATTTCTTTTCGGATAGGCTGATTTATACAAAGGGTGTTACTATTTTTAAGAATGACAGTGATGTTCCTCAGATTATGCCGAAAAACGAATGGTTTAATGTTGATATAATCACTTGTGCAGCACCGTATATTGCTAAGCGTAAATATACAAATAAAACAGCATTAAAGGAACTTTTCAAAGACAGAATTAAAAACATTTTTGAAGCAGCGATTGATAATGATGTTGAGGTTATAATACTCGGTGCTTTCGGTTGTGGAGCGTTTAAAAATCCGACGGAGGTTGTTGCAAAGGCATTTCACGAAATGATTGAAGAAAATAACTATGGCAATTATTTCAAAAAAATTGTGTTCGCAATACCAAAAGGCAATAATTTTTATCGTTTTGATGATGAGTTTTTTGGGGAATATCATACTGCTTTGTTAGAAACTCCTCTTTTGCCGTTAATTGAATCGTTAAATAAAAAGTGCAAGGAAGATTCGCAATTTTTATTTGATTATGACGCTTGGAAATGGAAAAATAAATATTATGGTAAGCAATTTTCAATTTTAGGCGATTCTATAAGTACGCTCGCAGGATACAATCCAAAAGACTATAAAGTATTTTATGCTGATGAAAATTGTGAAAAATCAGGCGTTAAAGAAATGCAAGATACTTGGTGGGGTAAGGTTATTGATTTCTTTGGCGGTGAGCTGCTTGTAAATAATTCATGGTCTGGAAGTCGCATAACAAGACTTCCAGATAATGAAAATCTATTCCCGTCAGGTTGCTCGGACGAAAGAACAGGTAAACTTCATATCAATAATGTAAAACCTGATGTTGTTATGGTTTATCTTGGCACAAACGATTGGGCATTTGGTGCGGATAAATTCTGCGTTGATAATATTTTGGGTGATGATTTTCATTGTATCTCATTCGATTTTGCTTATTCACAGTTGTTATCGAAAATTGAGAAAAACTATCCTAATGCTGAAATTTGGTGCTGTACGCTGAATACTACGTTTATGTCGTCAAATCCGTCTTTTAACTTTCCATACAAATATGGTGGAACACATATTGAGGAATATAATCAAATCATTAAGGATACAGCAGATATTAATAATTGTAAAATTATTGATTTGTACAGTTATCATATTCCATATGATTCAATTGATGGTTCACACCCGAATGCAGACGGAATGAATACTCTGGCAACTTTGATGATAAGAGAAATTGAAGGAGAAGAAGTAAATCGGTTTTTGGACTGTGATAACGAACATCATCAATTTAGTTTTTGACATATGATTATGACCAAAATTATTATGGCGGATATCATGTGTGTGAAAAATGTGGCAAAAAGAATTATGAAAACGATTATAAATATTCTTCAAACGCTAACTTGGAAGAGGGTTCTGTACTTAACAATAAATATGAGTTGTTAAAGAAAATCAGCAGAGGCGGATTATCAACGATTTATTTAGTGAGAGATATAAGACTGAATAAAATGTGGGCTGTTAAGGATAAAAATAACACTCAGTCTAATCCGATTTTTAATTCAGCAATTCAAGAAGTTAAGATGATGAAATCGTTTAATCATTCGGCAATACCAAATGTTGTTGATATCATTGCACAGCAAAATTATGTAGCAATTGTTATGGATTATGTTGAGGGCGAAACATTAGAAAGTATTGTTAAAGAATACGGTGCGCAGCCTGTAGAAAAGGTTGTAGAATGGATAAAACAAATCTGCGATGTATTAAGTTATTTGCACAATTTAAATCCGCCTCACATCTACCGTGATATGAAACCATCTAATGTTATACTACAGCCCAATGGTAGTATTAAAATTGTAGATTTTGGATTAATACGAACATATAAACAAAACCAATTGGAAGATACTTGCTATTTGGGGACAAAAGGTTATGCTGCACCTGAACAGTACGGCAGACGGGGTCAGTCTGATGCAAGAACCGATATTTACGGTCTTGGTATGACAATGTATCATCTTTTAACAGGGCTTGACCCTAAAGAGTTTGGATTTTCAGTTAAACCTATTTGTCAAGTTAATCCGAGCTTACCAAAGGGCTTAGAGTATATCGTCGAAAAATGCACTCAACTTGATCCTGCTAATCGTTATCAGTCTTGTGTTGAACTGCAAAATGATTTGGATAGATATGAACAGATACCACCTAAAAAAAGCTTTTTTGATAAAATATTCAAACATTAAATAACTAAATTTATTTTGGAATCTAATGGCATTAATACAATGTTTGTGTTTGAAAATAATGCAAAAATTTAGTCTTTTTGTAGTCTAAACTATATTTTGACAAAGCTACAAAACCAGTATATTATATTTTTGTAATTTAAATGTGAGGTGTGCTTATGCCGCTACAGATTATAAGAAACGATATAACAAAGGTTGAGTGTGATGCAATTGTAAACGCTGCAAACAGCACGCTTTTGGGCGGCGGAGGGGTTGACGGCGCAATCCATAAAGCCGCAGGCAGAGGACTGTTATTTGAATGTATGAAGCTTGGAGGATGTAAGGTCGGTCAGGCGAAAATTACAAAGGGCTATAATCTGCCCTGCAAATATGTTATCCACACTGTCGGTCCAAAATGGAAAGGCGGAAACAACGGTGAGCGTGAATTACTTGAAAGCTGCTATAAAAAGTCACTCGCCCTCGCTAAAGAAAATGACTGTGAGTCGGTTGCGTTTCCGCTTATCTCAAGCGGTGTCTATGGCTATCCGATGAATGAAGCGTTCAAGGTTGCTGTGGATACGGTTGCAGAATTTTTGATGCAGAATGATATGCTTGTGTACATTGTTGTGTATAATAAAAATGCACTTGCCGCAGGCAATAAGCTGTTTACTGACATTGCACAGTACATAGATGACAATTATGTTGCCGAGCATTCGCCATACTATAGCAGAAGATTAAATCGTTCTGACGAAAGTATGCCTTTGCCGATGACAAGGCTTTTGCCTGATGAGGATTTGCAGGAAAGTGCGGTTCTTGCACCTGTTTATGAAGCGTGTAAATCATGCCTTAAAGATACAACGGCTATGTTTTCAGACGCCGACAGTCTTGAAAACATAATTGACAAAACGATTGACGAAAGCTTTTCCGAAATGCTGTTAAGGCTGATTGATGAGCGGGGAATGAAGGACAGCGAATGCTATAAAAAAGCAAATATAGATAAACGTTTATTCTCCAAAATTCGTTCAAATCCTGATTATAAACCGAGCAAGCCAACGGTTCTTGCCTTTTGCATTGCGCTTGAACTTCCGCTTGTTCAGACAAGCGAAATGCTGATGAAAGCAGGCTTTGCCCTCTCCCACAGCAATAAATTTGATATTATCGTTGAGTATTTCATAAAGCATAACAATTATAATATCTTTGAAATTAACGAAGCGCTCTTTGCGTTTGACCAAAGTCTTTTAGGGTCTGTAAATTAGTCGCACGGCAGGCGACCAAATAAAGAACAAACCTCTGTATAATGAGCTTGTAAGGTTGAAAAAGACCAAAACACAAATTCATTTTACGGAGGTTTTAATTATTATGAGCAAAGCGAATAACAAGGTTCTGACTTGCGAAGAAAGTCAGGTTCTTATGAAAAAGACAAACAACAACATCACGGAATTGGTATTTATTCTTGACCGTTCAGGTTCAATGGGCGGATTGGAGAGCGACACAATCGGCGGTTTTAATTCACTGATTGAAAAGCAGAAGAAGCAGGACGGCAGGTGCTATGTTTCAACGGTTCTTTTTGATAATTACAGCGAGGTCATTCACGACAGAGTTGAGCTTGAAAATATCAAACCGATGACAGACAAGGACTACTATGTCCGTGGCTGCACAGCGCTCATTGATGCAATCGGCGGTGCCATTCATCACATCGGAAATATTCATAAGTACGCAAGACCTGAGGACGTGCCTGAACACACAATGTTTGTGATTATGACAGACGGCTGTGAAAACGCAAGCCATATCTATACAAGTGACAGAGTAAAGGCAATGATTGAACACGAGAAGGAAAAATACGGCTGGGAATTCCTTTTCATCGGTGCAAATATTGACGCTGTTGAAACGGCAAGGCCTTTCGGAATAAACGAGGACAGAGCCGTAAATTACCACGCTGACAGTCAGGGCACAAGCGTTGTTTATGACACCGTTGCAGACACGGTTTGCTGTATGCGTGCAAGCCTTCTGATTGATGCAGATTGGAGCGACAGTATCAACAAGGATTATAACAATAGAAAATAACCTTTTTTGACAAAAACATTTTGATTAATATTTAAGGCAGTGGTGCAGAATTGAATTCATGCATCACTGCCTTTTCGTTATTTATCAGATAAGATTTTTAATTTATCTTTAGCAGATAAATTTGTATTATCTAATTTTTGTTTTATTGTTTTTGTGTGGTAATAGGTCAGCTTTTCTAAAATTTCTTTTTGCGCTTCTTGTGATATATTTACTCGGTGGATACAGATGTTTTGAATTCTGCTCTTTTTCATCTGCAAACACCTCGGTAAAATATATTTTGGGAGATGCTTGACCTATTCCTTTTTGAATTTGGCTGTGGCATAAAACCACAACACTTTAACTATTTTTCTAATTCACTCCTTTACATAAACATTCCGATATCGTGATACTCATCGTATTCATCGTCATAATCTTCGTTTGTAATTTTCTGACCCTGAGCGATGAGTTTTTCAATTTCTTTCTTGCTGTGGTGCGGCATCCATTTGCGTTTTGAATTGTTCCGCGTTTCCAAATCAAGAAGATTGCCTATCAGATTGAATAAATCATCTGAAATAATTCCAATTTGCGGTGTTTCATATTCCTGATATTCTTCTGAAATTATACTGTCACAACCGCCAAGTTCAAAATAGATTTCAAGATTTTCTTTTAAGAAACGCTCATCAAATAATTTGTTATCCCTGCACTTATGCTTATCATCAGTAGTAAAAGTAATATATTTGTGATTGTCTTGCCAGTTGATTGTTACACCTAATCGTTCAAGAAGATAAATAAATTCTTCTTTACTGCTGCAGTGTTTCATTGCATAATCAAGCTTGTTTTTGAGCTTTCTTTTTCATTTCGGCATATTGTATCTTGTGGCTTTTGCCTCGGTTAAAGTAAGTCCGTACTCCTGACAAATCTTGTTTGAATGCTCTTTTACCTGTATCATTTCATCTCTGGACTGATGAAATTTTTTGCCGTTTTCAAAGTTAACAGAGTTGAAAACAATATGATTGTGAATATGTTTTCTGTCTGTATGGGTTGCAATTACCATTTGATAATTGCCAAAGTATTCTGCAAATTTTAGTCCGATTTCGTGTGCAGTTTCAGGTGAAATATTATCTTCAGGACTGAAGGATTGCACCACATGATAATACTGTCTGCCATCTGTTTTACCGAATTGCTTTTTGACATTTATGAATTCTTCCATTGCTGTTTCGGGCATACAATTGATACCACTGATTAGCTTTTGCTCCGTCTTTTCTTCTTTCATAATATACGGAAAAATATTATTCATCGGACTGCCCGAGGTAACGAATTTAACGATTGCCAAACCTTCTGCACCTCCTTTTTCGTTTCAGTTAAGTCAACAGCATACACACCACTGTTGACTGCTTTTGTAATCTGATTGAGATTATTGCCTATGCGTCTTAGTTCATTAGCTACATCTTTTATTCCGTCAATTACAATGATTTCTTTATCCAAGGCACAATCACGGAGGTACATACTGACTAATCTATATGATGAATATGCCTTAGTTTCAATTAGATTTTTCTCTTCAGGTGTGACTCTGAAGGTTAATATTTCTGTTCTGTTTTTACTTATATTATCACCTTTGTCCTTTCTTAATATGGGTATGGGCTTAGCCCGATTGCATTTGTTTTCGCCATGGCGTAATACAAATGCGAAACTAGCAATAAACACTCTAAACCGCTACACCCTTAATTTGATTTTTTGTCCGTGTGCCGATATTTAGCTTTTGATATTTGATTAGAGTACTTATCCTATTTTCCTTTTATCTTCCCAAATTTCGCCAACAGGGTCACAAGGAACGAAAGGAACGGAAGTTTTGACACTAACAATTTCTTCGTCACTTACGGCACTTGAGTCACTGACAGAAAAACAAGATACTTCAACAAGTCTGTGACCATTACTTCTATGACTTGCAAACGTAACGCCATTATCTTCAAGCTCATATCTGAACTTGTTCATCAGCTGCTTTAATGATTTTGCAGATAATGAATATCCGTTTGATGAGTTGAAGTTATCAACTAAATCTGTATTGCTGCCTTTGAAATGGTTTTGTGATTTCATAAACTTAATGAAGTCAATCATCTCCTGTGGCATAGTTGGAACAGGATTTTCAAGACTGTCATTAATCAAATTCCATATACAGTTTTCTTTGTTGAACGATAATTGAAATTCTCTCTGTTCAATATCTCTTCCTGTACAAAGCAAATTAGCTTTGTTTTCATTTCTCTTGTCCTTGTCCAAAACAAATACTGCATCAACTGCACCGCTGATACCTGTTGTACCTGATAACTTATTCAGCGGATCACTGTCACCTTGCTTACGAAGATGATGAACTAATAATATTGAAATGCTCATTTCATCTGCATACTGTTTTAACTTTCCGATTTCATTGTAATCATTTGCGTATGATAATTCGGAACTTGAGTTTCTGATCATCTGAAATGTATCAATAACAATGAGTGTTGTATCCGAATGAGTGATGATAAAATTCTGTATCTGCTGAAGCAATCCTGTTTCAATACTTTCTGATTTCGTTGCAACATACAGGTTACTTGGCACTTCATCAGTTATGCAATTCAGTCTGTCCTGAATTCTTATAAGACTATCTTCAAGGCAGAGATAAAGAACTGTTCCTTTTTCAGTCGGCAGATTCCAAATTGATTCACCTTTTGCAATTCTTACACACCAGTCAAGCACCATCCACGATTTGCCAATCTTAGGTGCACCGCCGAGAATAGATACACCTTGTGGTAATAGTGATTGAATACAAAATCTTGATTTAGGAAATTGCATATCCATAAGTGTTTCACCGTCAACCACTTCAAGCAATTTAACTTCTTTTTCCATAAGTTTTACCCCCCTTTCTATTGGATTTAAATATATCTTCTTGTTAAGAATTTCTATTTATGTTATCATTTTAGCAGGAGCAAAATAGCAAAACTATGCGTAAGTGAAAATTGAATTTTTTGAGAAAGATTGATTATGGACAGAAATATTTATTCAAAAACAGGGTTATATATTAAATTCAAAAACAAGAATATTATGGAGAGAGTTGCAGTTGATGATTTGGATATAATCGAATTAGAACCGATTGATTACAGAAATGAACTTATTGCCCTTTATGACTATGAGTTGCCGAAGATAATTGATAATTACACTGTTGAGTCAGCATATGATTTTGCTGATAAAGTTTTAAAAGACAATATTGTCTTAGGCATATTACTAAAGGCGGATATTGATAAATATCTTGTTCACAGAAAACTGATTAAAGATATTACAACGCCTGAAGAGCTTAAGAGCAAATTAGAAACAGTAAGCGTTAGAATGAAGCTGTTGCCATATATGAAGGAGCGAGTGTATAAGCTTTTGATGTGTATGAGATACAAAGAGATTCTTGCAGGTGTTTTGGAAATTAATATGCATGATACAGTTGAATACAAAGTTACCAAAACAAGAAGCGATGAAGAAATCCTGTTCTTTGATAATCCTGAATCCTATTACGAATATCTGATTTTTACTTTTTATTTAAGAGATGAAACCGTTTGCGAATGTGAAAATTGCAATAGGTTATTTGTTCCAAAAACAAAAAAAGAAAACCCTGTACTGTGACAGAGTTTTTAAGGATGGTAAGACCTGCAAGCAGATCGGTCCTACACAAAAATACAGGACACTCGCAGAAAATGATATTGTTCTGAAAACTTTTGAAAAAGAGAAAAACAAAATGTACAAAAGAATGGAGAGAACACAATCATTTGGCGAAACACCTAAGTCTATTTCTTATGATGAATATACTGCTTGGCTGAACAAGGCTATCAATGTTAAGAATTTGTATCTTAATGACAAATTGATCGAAGAGGCAGCTTTGAAAATAATAAGAACGGATTAAATTTTTATATTGACTTGACTTATCTTATTTATATGTTATAGTCGAAAAAGAAGAATAATTTTAAAGGAGGTTGATTATATGAAGGTAGCAATTTACAGCCGAAAGTCTTTGTTTACGGGCAAGGGTGAGAGTGTTGAAAATCAGATTGAAATGTGTAAGCAATACATCAAATTTTCAATGGTTGATGTGGAAATTGCTGACGAGGATATATTCGTCTATGAGGATGAGGGTTATTCTGCAAAAGATTTGAAACGCCCGCAGTTTCAGCAGATGATGAAGGATCTTGATACATATAAATTTGAGTATATTGTGTGCTATCGTTTGGATCGACTCAGCCGTAATGTCAGTGACTTTTCGGGATTGATTGAACTGCTCAA
This sequence comes from Eubacterium sp., assembly GCA_029052085.1. GTDB lineage: Bacteria > Bacillota > Clostridia > Oscillospirales > Acutalibacteraceae > Eubacterium_R. The sequence goes on along the minus strand of JAIDJS010000080.1, from coordinate 770 downwards.
CAACAAGGGTGTAAACCTGATTTGCATTAAAGAACACTTTGATACCTCTTCGCCGATGGGCAAGGCGATGATGTATATCACCTCCGTTTTTGCGCAGCTTGAGCGTGAAACCATTGCCGAGCGTGTTCGTGATAATATGCACCTCTTGGCTCGCACAGGTCGTTGGCTTGGCGGTACTCCGCCGACTGGTTATAAGGGAGCAGAGGAAAGTGAGGTTATCGTTGACGGCAAGGTTAAAACCTCGCATAAATTAGTTTTCAATGACGAGATTGAAACTGTTAAATTGATGTATAATTACTTCCTTGAAACACATTCTGTGTCAGCAGTCAGCAAGTATCTGATTGCAAAAAAGATTAAGTCCAAGACCACAGGCAAGTATTTTTCTGTGCTCGGTATCCGTGATATTCTGCAAAATCCTGTTTATTGTATTGCAGATGAAAATGCGTACCATTACTTTGCTGAAAATGGCTCTGACATTTGCCAAAGTAAAGAATTATGGAACGGTGAGCACGGTGCTTCAACCTACAACAAAAGAGATTACAGCCGTTCAGGTGCGCCGAGAAATGTGCTTAGTGAATGGATTGTTGCAATCGGCAGACACGAGGGAATTATCAGAGGTAAGGATTGGGTATCCATTCAAAAATACTTTCATAATAACCAAAAAGAAAAGTTTGTCAATCACAGTGAAGTCGGATTGCTGTCGGGCTTGATTTACTGCACAAAATGCGGTGAAAAGATGTTTTCCAAAAAGCATAAGGCAACGAGCGATA
>JAIDJS010000008.1 GCA_029052085.1 Eubacterium sp. | reverse complement strand
GAAATAATGGTTAAAACATTCTATTTTGAAGTTTTGGAAAAAGGACTCTATGACTGCATTATCATATGGTGTACCCGGCTTGGAAAATGATTGAATAAATCCATATTCATTTATCAAATCGCCAAATGACTTAGAGGTGTAATTAGAACCTCTGTCACTGTGGAATACTAAATCTTTGTGAACACCTCGCACTTCAACTGCTTTTTTAAGTGTCAAATTTATCAATCGCTTACTATTGCTTTCACCTACTGAATGAGCAAGTATTTTTCTTGAGAACAAATCCATTATGACGCATAGAAAATAACATTTCGGACGGCTTTCATCAATCTGCAAATATGTAACATCACTCACCCACGCTTGATTAGGTTTATCCATATCAAACTTTCTATTCAGCACATTTTTCTTGTCACTATTGAGAAATGCATGATAATTCTTGTCCATTCTTAAGCTACGGATGTGTTCCTCTTCCATAATTTTAAGAATCGTATTTTTACTTGCATTAAAGCCACGATTCTTTAATTCGGCTGTTATCTTATTCGCACCATAAATATGATGGAATTCTTGGTCGATCTTTTGAATCTCAGGCAGCAATTCTTTCTTGCGTTTTTCGTGTAAATAATTTTTACCTTTACCACGCTTTTGATGATTATGGAAAGTACCATGTGCAACACCTAAAGCATCACAAGAAATGTTAATTCCATATTCTCCCCAAACTTCATCAATAATTTCCAATCTTTCAGACAAAGAAACATTTTTGAAAAAATCAGCATTCTGTATAATTTTTATCATACTCTCAAGCCGACTAATTTTCTTTTCCTGTTCTTTTACGGTCCTATGAAGACCAGTTACCGGAACAATACCAACGGAAGTCTTAATCCAACTGTATATTGTACTGACACTAACTCCGGTTGATAGAGACAAATCGTGTACCGATTCTCCCTTGGAATATCTTGTAACGATATCCTCTTTGAATTTTTTCGTATATTTCATAAAAATATACCTCCTTCAAAAAATTTATTGTTTTATGATACTCCCTGACTCTGTCATTTATATACCCTATTCCTTAAAAACGAAATAGGGTGGTTCGAATCCTTGACCGAAATACAAATACAGGCCCCCAATTTTCTTTTTACAGAAAAATGAGAGCCTGTCCTATACTTCAAAAACCACCAAAATACAAAAGAATCGGTCAGTTCATCGAACTAAAATGGTTCGAGAGACTAAACCGATTCAAATTACTGTTCCTTACCAATTGTAATTGAGTTCTGTCCTCTATGACGGATAAGGTGCTGTGTAGTAAATGAGCCGTCATTCTTTATATTGATAAGCACACCGCCTCTGAGTGGAACAAGATAAATATTGTGATCGCAGGATAAGCCGTAGCTTAATCTGATTCCCTGATATTCAACTTCAAAATTATTCATATGGTCGTGACCTGCAAAACAACCTTTTGTTGAGCCGAGTTCCGCCAATTTTTCAAACATCTGATCATCAACGGCAGGTGTGCCGTCCTCATTCGGAAAACGAAAGCCCCAAAGTCGATTCTTTTTGCTTTCATCATAGGCCGTCATATATTCTTTCATAGGAACATGGAAGAATGCAAGTGACGGCACTGTCTTGGTTTCATCACCATTTACATCCTTTGCAATGGATTTTACCGTATTTTCATACCATGCAATCTGATTGTCGTGGAAATGGTCGTAACCACCGTTTTCATGATCATAACTGTGAGAATCCAGCATAATAAGAGAAGTAATTACCCTGCCGTTATCATCGGCAACATTGTAATAATAGTTGCCCATACCGTCAGCATTTTCATCCCCTGCCTCATAAATGCAGTTCGGCAAGGATTCAAGATAATCGCTCAGGGTCTGCTTATCAACAATCTTTTCAGGGTCTATAACCTCATTTTCCTCATAGGCTATATCAAGTCCCTCGTGATTGCCGAATACAAAGCCCCAAGGGATATTGAATTCTTCCATATGAGAACAGAAGGTTTTGAACGCAGTGAAATTTTCTTTTTCACTTGTAACATCGCCCGTTACCATAATCAAGTCAGGATTGGTTTTTTCTACCATAGCATCAATTGTTTTGAACGCTTTGGCATCCTTCTTTTCATCATTCAGAATATGTATATCTGTTATCTGCAGAACAGAAAAGGCTGTATCTTCTGCTCTTTTGTAATCCTTATGATAGAGTCCTACAAATGCAAAAACACTGCCGACAATTATTGCAATTACAAGAACAATACTAATCAAAACCTTTACCCACTTTTTCATTATTATTTCTCCTTATATGGCTTAAACACGATAAAATCAAACTGCTTTGGAACAATAATTTCGTCCTCTTTTTCACCGTACTTTTCTTTTCTGATACCCTTATAAAGCATATCCAAAAACTTATCACCCTCACGAAAATCAAGAAGCCTCAAACCACCGTTTTGCATAAGCACCTGTTCTGCCTTATCAACATCCCCTGCTTTAAGATAAGCCATAGAAAGATACATATTGAGTCTTGGTGAGGCTTTGAGATTATCTGAAAGCCTTTCAAATAAATCTATAATTTCGTTATAGCACTCGCCTTTCAGCAGCAGCCTGAAAACACTTTCGCAAACGGAATAATCATCCGTCTTTTGCTGAATTGTTTTGATCGCAAAATAGGAATAAGATTGATTCAGCTGATACAAAACTGAAGCATACAAATGATTGTTCAGATAATTATTATCAAGAATTAAACTCTTTTCACAAAGCAATTTTGCTTTATCATAATTTCTTTCATCATATTCAATCAGTGCAAGCTGATATGGTATCTGCCAATCGGTTTCATTCTCTGACTTTTCAAGAAGATTTTTCATGGCATTGCCATAAGCAAAGGAATTTGCGATTTGAGAGAAAGAGCCGTTTTCTGCAAAATCTATCCACGCTTTTGCATCATCTTCGGCTGTAAATGCAAGGTGCTTTGGTGCATTATTTTCAAGCAGATTATGGAGATAACCAAAGCCACTGCCGCTGAAAACAATTTCACCCTTTTGAAGTGATATTTCCTCAGCCTTATACTTATACAGCTCATCAAGCTTATCGGACGAATACAGAGTATTAACCTGTTCATTCACTGCATCAACAAGTGAATCATAGGATTTTTGAACAGCTTCACTGCCAATATCTGCAAGTGTGTAACACTCCATAAAAGACCATGTTGTTTTGGGTGGCATAGGCAGACATTCATACTGCGTTTTTCCAAGCCCTGCCTGTATTTCCACATACCAGCCTGCCTTTTCGGTCAGCATATCCTGCCAGTTGGCAGAGCCTTCTATATGCCCCCATGAAAACAGCTTTCTTCCCTTTAAATTATGGCTTGAAAACTGCAAAAGTCCAAAGCCGTTTACATCAACATTTGCAATGAATTTGTTATCCTTTTGATCAATATCATAAAAATAATCTATTGTATTCGGAATATTCTCAGGATAGGAAACATCCATACCGTTATCAAACGGAATTGATGATTTTTTTATACCCATTCCGTCGGAATTGTTATATGCACTGCTTGCCGGAACAACAACTCTGCCGCACTTGTATTCAGGTGTTGCCATATTGCTCCACCAATACATCGGAACAACCTCTTCATTTGGGTTTTCAATTCTGACACAGGACATTAAAACATTCTTTTCAAGCCAGAAATCCATCTGATAATAAATACTGCGTGTGCGTTCAAATTCATAAAAACGCAGAACATCTTCACCATTTTTGCCTTTCACCTTTGCGGTATACATCTGTGAACAGGTAAAAGGTGTATGCCCGATAACACCGCAGTTCCATTCAACACCGCCTGAAAACCAAGCGTTGCGAATGCTCAGATTGCGAAAACGGATAACATCATTTGTGTAAAGAATATCCTTTTGCTTTTTCTTATCATAAAGCTTCCAAAGCCGTCCGCCGAGTGTCGGCAGAAATTCTGCATATAAAAACTCATTCTCAAGAATTGCAACAGGCAGCTTTTGTTCTTTTTCATCTTCATACAAATTTTGCTCTTTATACGGATATGCCGTTTCACGAGTTCCATAGCCGATGAAAAGCCCTTCAAAATCACTTATAGTTGATTTGGCTTTAACTTTTTCCTTTTCATAAGACAGTGACGGAAGAGAAGATTCTGCCCTCATTGTGCTGCATTTGAATATTTTTTCAGTAAAGGTTAACATAGCTTATCCTCTTATTTCGTATGTGTTCTTGTCTAAATCAATTGTAATGGTTGTGCCGTCAGCATAGGTTGCTTTCTGTTTGTTATAGCATCCTAAAAATTCGTGCTTCACCATTTCCTTGTTATAAAGCTTTGCCTGCAATTCAGCAAGAGGCTTAACTCTTTCAATCTCTGCTTTCAGCGTTTTATCATCAAGCAATTCAGCATCTGCAGAACGAGGATCATTACCCAGCTTCATATCTTTTTCAACATAAGGATGAAAATACGGCATACCTGCATTTAAGGCACAATGCAAATCTCCGTTCTCGCCCTTTGGAATACCCCAGTTATCCCACCAATTCCAAGGAATCATAATGCAATCGTGAAAAACAAGACTGCCCAGCGGAACAGGTATACCCACTGCCTCGCCGTTTACCTGCGGTCTTAAAGTATATGGACCGTGATGAACAAGGGCGATATTATTTAAAAGTTGCATTGCAGGCTCTTCTGAGGACATAATAAGGCCCTTTTCATTCAGATAATCAAAGCAATCTGCACGGTGCCTGATGCTTTCCTCTCTTGTGATTTTATGATTTGGGTGGAAACACTCGTCACCATTCATAACCGAAAATACATCAAGATATGCACCCTGCACATCAACACCATGTTCTTCAAGCTCGGTATAAGTTTTTTTAACAAACTCAAGCGCCTGTGATGCACACAGGAAAGTATGCTCACCACCGTCCCATATAGAGCAATACGGATGTGAGCCGTCGATTTTTGTCACAGCCTTTTCCATATCAAAAACAGGAGAGGTATAATAGAAATCTCTGTACTGATCGTGGAGTGCAAATATATAATTTATATCACGGCAGGTATCAGCAAAGTTTTTCAAACCATTCCAACCACCTGCCTCTTTGCAGGGCGGTAAAATATAAGGGTGATTATTGTCGTAACCCTGCTCTCCCCAACCGTCAGTGTGAATATACAGCTTATCCAGACCGAGTGCTTTGATTTTTTTCATTTCCTGCGCACGCTTATCAAAGGTTGCATAAAGGAATTTGTTTGTACCGTTTTGCTCATAAAACTTTGATGCAGGCTGAATCTGTGAAAAGATTTTATGATGAAGAACAGGACAGCCATTGAGCTTTTCTATATTTTTATTTTTCTTGATTTTTTCATCAATAGAAACAAATTGATTGGTTTCTGCCAGATACTTCCTGTAATCCTTGGCAATATCGTTGTAATCGCATTTATCGTGGAAGACAAAGCGTATTTTTCTTTCATAGGACAGCTTACCGAGTGAGGACATCCAATGCACGGAATTCACAAAGGAAAAATGTCTGCCTGCTGATGAAAACATACAGGCATCATAGGGTGTTTCGGCAATGGCACAAAAGCCGTGACCGTCACACACTCTGCCCCAGAACGGCATATAACAGTCGCCTGTGTTGATTTTTCTTAAATAATGCTCAAAGCCAATGGTTGAAAGAATGTTTTTCTTATATCCGTCAGGCAGCAAAAAGCCCTGTCGCATTGCATCAATATGATAGGAGCGTGTACCCTTTTTCTTAGAATTAAACGGAGCAGGAAAATACACCGCCTGAATATCATAGCCTGTTTCATTTTCTGCCTTTAATGAGAATTCAACTGTATCTGTGCCTGTAATTTTTACTGTCAGAATTAAAGAAAAATCAAGCTTTTTACCAAAAGCAACATAGCCACTCAGGCGTGTTACAATTTTAGTGTCATCATATTCAAAGGATTTTTTCAAGGCAGAGTACAGACTGCGGTAGGTGCTGATATATTTATCGCCAACCTTTTTGCGCAGAATGATATAGGGTCTTCTGCCGTCACTGACCCACGAAAAGCCATTATGTAAAATCTCATAATCACCTGTAAGCTCATTTATTCTTAATTTAATATTACTTTTTTTCATAAAAGCACCTCACTAATCCAGCATATTTTTAATAGGAGTTATTTCTATTAAATCATTAAATCCGTAAAATTCTTTTGCATTTTTATAAAGAAATTTT
>JAIDJS010000079.1 GCA_029052085.1 Eubacterium sp. | reverse complement strand
AATGAAACGCAGCATTATACATGGATGCAATAAGATTTATACAAGCCAAAAAAAGTATTAAATCTAAAATACCCCTGTTCTGTTTTAAATAAGCAAGTCCGCTTTTTGTTAATGTTAAAAACGAATCTGCATTTTCATCAGCTTTGTATTCAGGTATCTTAACAAAAAACGCTAACGAGATAAAAGCAATTGCAAAGGTAAACAAGTCAATATAAATAACTGTTTTCAGATTTGCAAAAGACAAAACAGCAGTTGCAATGATTGGCGTAAGAATACTGATCAGCGCATTTGAAAACGAACGCAGTCCGCTTACCCTTTGATAATGCTTTTTTGGTGTTAAAAGCGTTATTGCTACATCTGACGCAGGCTGCTGAACTGTATTCATCAATCCATTCAGCGCATTTAAACAATACAGATGCCAGATTTCAAGCCTGCCTGTTTGCAGCAGAACAAAAATTGAAATTGTACACAAAGCGGCAAATGTATCGCTGACCAGCATTGTGACTTTTTTATTCCATTTATCACTCAACGCACCTGCAAAAATACTCATTATCACATATGGTGCATAAGAACAGACAGATAACAATGCTGTTGTCAGCGCAGAACCTTTAGCGGTGTATGACCAGACTATAAGTGCATAGTTCGTCATTGAACTGCCTAACTGTGATAATGCCTGTGTTGACCAGAGAATTAGAAAATATTTTAATTCTTTGAAAGTGATTTTTATTAAATTCATTTGACTTTGCTCCTTAGTTAAACATTAAAACTAAAATGCAAAATCTGTTCGGACGAAATTAATATTTATTTCTCCATGCAACCTCGTCCTTCAGACTTTGCACGGAGCCTTTACAATGCAGAGTTTCACAATAAATTTCCTTTCAAACTTTTTAATACATCATCCGCGCTGCTCTAATTCAAGCAGCTTTTTCTTTACATTAATCCCGCCGGCATAGCCTGTTAAAGAGCCGTCCGCACCGATAACCCTATGGCAGGGTACAATAATCATAAGCCTGTTTTTATTGTTGGCACCGCCAACAGCACGCACTGCCTTTGGATTTCCGATTTTCTCTGCAATATCCTTATAGCTTCTGGTTTCGCCGTAGGGGATATTGCAAAGCGCAGACCACACCTTTAACTGAAATTCCGTTCCGTTCATTTCAATTGGCAGATCAAAAATTTTCCTTACTCCGCTGAGATATTCCTTCAGCTGATTTATTACCTTTACAGTTAAAGCAGACATATTGCTGCTTTCTTCATTTTCACATATACTGACCGAAATCAGTCTTTCGCCGTTATCTTCAACACGAATTATTCCGATTTGGGAATTAAAATACCCCTTGTACATCATCATTTACATCAGCTTAACATTATTGAATTTAAAATCTTCAATATCTTTTGAAACACTTTTTCCGTTAAATCTTACAAGCTCAAGATTTTCAACATTTTCGGCATCAATTGCATATTTATAATCATCGCAGAGCCTGCCCCAGAGTGTTTTTGTTTTCATAATCGTTACATCCTTTGCATAACGAATAAAGAATGCCGAATTATCATATTTTTCAACACCCCAGTCAAGACAAGGCCTTAAATCATAAAGACCGCACTGCCACTTGCTTGTTTTGGTAAGCTCTACGCGGCAGTTTTCAAAGGTAATATCTTCGATAACATTATCCGCATTTCCGTGAATCAGAACGCCGTTTTCTCCCTTTGCCGTTACATTGAAGAAACGGATATTTTTGATGGAACCGCTTTTTGTATTTTCATCACGGTTAAAGGTTGTAATGGTAATCGGCTCTGCCGTTCCCCACCAATCGGGGCAGAAGCGGCGTGTTTCAATCATAATATTTGAATAGGAAACATTTTCAACATTTCCGCCGTCACGAATCTGAATGGAAAGACCTCTGTTTGACCGGCTGATTGTACAATTTGAAACAATAATATTTCTGAAATCGCCCACACCCTCTGTGCCTATCTTGATTGCAGCAGAGGTTGAAACAAGGGTGCATCCGTCTATAACAACATTTTCCGTTGGGCCGTATTCACTGTTTCCCTTGGATGTTTTCAGGCAGATACAGTCATCTGCGCAGGTTACATGGCAGCCCAGTATCCTGACATTTGTGCAGTGATCGGGGTCTATTCCGTCACTGTTAGCAACATCAAGATCATTTAAAATTCTGATTCTGTCAATCAGAACATCATCACAGCCTGCCGGATGAAGTGTCCAGAACGGCGCATCAACAACTGTAAAATCCTTAAAGGTTATATGATTGCTTTTTTCAATATACATAACCGTTGGACGCGGATAAAAATCCCCCGTAACATAATACTGATCCTTTCGCTGAACAAAGGCATGACCATTTGCATCAATCGTACCCTCGCCGCTGATAGAGCAGCCGTCTGCCTCATAGCCATAGATAAAAACAAAGCTTGGCTTGCCCGTAACAGGATTGCCGATAAGCGCAGTTTTCGGATCATTAATAAGCTTATTCGGACGGATATATTCATCAATATTTGATGTAGCTTTTATTGTTGCACCCTTTTGAATATGCAAATCAACATTCTTTTTAAGCTGAATGGAATTGCAGTAAAAAACGTGACCGCTTTGAAGAACAACTCTGCCTCCGCCGTTTTTAGCACAATCATCTATTGCATGCTGAACGGCAAAGGCATCATTCGCTCTTCCGTCGCCTACAGCACCATATTGTAAAACATTATATTCTTTCATAACGATTTCTCCTTTATTTTTTCAAACCCATAATATCACAGTGATTTTAATTTGACAAGAGTAATAAGTTATGGTAATATTCAATTGTTGAGAATATATGCGGCTGCCACGCTTTCCTCAGTCCAACGGAAAGCAGTGACGGCTAATTTTTTTGCAAAAGGGGAAAAAGAATGAAAAAATATGATGTTGCTATAGTCGGTGCAGGCCCGGCAGGAATTTTCACAGCCCTTGAAATGATAAAAAAAGGCTCTGATAAAAGCATTGTCATTATTGAAAAGGGCAAATCTGTTGAACGCAGAAAATGCCCGAAGGCTGCAACGGGAAGATGTATGAACTGCAAGCCGTATTGCCATATTACAACAGGCTTTTCGGGAGCAGGCGCTTTTTCAGACGGCAAGCTTTCACTTTCCTATGAAGTCGGAGGAGATCTGCCCCAGCTGATCGGAGAGGATATTGCACAGAAAACGATTGATTATACAGACAAAATCTATCTGGAATTCGGTGCAGATACGCATGTTGAGGGCGTCGGCAATACGGAAGAGGTTAAGGAAATCAGAAAAAGAGCCATTCAGGCAGGCTTAAAGCTTGTTGACTGCCCGATTCGTCATCTCGGAACCGAAAAGGCACAGGAGCTTTATTTTGCAATTGAAAGATATCTTATTGAGCATGGTGTTGAAATTCTGTTTGACAGCCAGTGCAGTGATTTGATTCTTGACGGAGAAAAATGCCTTGGCGTTAAGGTTTCAAATAAAAACAGCAATGAAGAAATATATGCAGACCACACCGTTGTTGCAACCGGCAGACGAGGTGCAGACTGGCTTGAACAGCTTTGCACGGATCACGGAATCGCCCACCAGCCCGGAACGGTAGATATCGGCGTTCGTGTTGAGGTGCGAAACGAGGTTATTGAAAAAGTAAACAAGGTGCTTTATGAATCCAAGCTTGTAGGCTACCCTAAGCCATTCAAAAACAAGGTGCGCACCTTCTGTCAGAATCCCGGCGGCTTTGTTGCTCAGGAAAACTATGACAACGATTTAGCCGTTGTAAACGGTCATTCATACAAGGAACTTAAGAGCGACAATACAAATCTGGCTATTCTCTGTTCACACAATTTTACAGAGCCGTTCAATCAGCCGATTGCATACGCACAGAAGGTTGGCGAGCTTACAAATATGCTTGGCGCAGGCCATATTCTTGTTCAGCGCTTCGGAGATATTCTGGACGGTAAACGAACATGGCAGAAGGAGCTTTCACGTTCAAATCTGAAACCAACATTGCCGGATGCCGTTGCAGGCGATATTACAGCGGCAATGCCATACAGGGCAATGATAAACATTATCAATTTTATTCAGGCAATGGACCATGTTGTTCCCGGCTTTGCATCGCCTGAAACTCTGCTTTACAGCCCTGAACTGAAATTCTATTCCAACAGAGTTAAGATGGACACGGAATTCAACACGAACATTAAAGGACTTCACTGTCTGGGCGATTCAAGCGGATGGACAAGAGGACTTATGATGGCAAGCGTTCACGGCGTTCTGATGGGCAGAATTCTTGCATAAATTTACTTCATAATTAAAATTGAAGGCAGGCTTAACCTAATGGTATAAGCCTGCCTTTTTTATATTTCGATTATCTTTGTTGCTGTTGCTTCTTTGAATACGCTGTCATGCTCAACAAAAATCATCGTAGGCGAAAAATTCTTTATAAGCTGTTCAAGCTGCATTCTGGAATAAACGTCAATAAAATTAAGTGGTTCATCCCAGATATACAAATGTGCCTGTTCACAAAGGCTTTTTGCAATCAGAATCTTTTTCTTCTGCCCTTCGGATAAATTCTGCATATCCTTTGAAAACTGAGTTTCATTAAAATCAAGCTTGCTTAAAACGGTTTTAAACAGGCTTTCATCCATATTGCTTTCTTTTGCAAAATCAGAAAGATTCCCCTTTAGATACGAGGTATCCTGAGGAACATAGGAAATAATCAAATTCGAACCGATAAAAACTTTGCCGATATACTCTATATTTTTACCGGCAAGCAGCTTTAACAAACTACTTTTTCCGCTTCCGTTTTTACCGTCAAGCGCAATACGGTCGCCTCTGTTTATTGTAAACGAAACGGGTTTGCATACCATTTTTCCGTCATAGGATACAGCGGTATCGGAAAATGATGCCAGCAAATCGGAATGGTAGCTTTTAGGAAAAAGCTTTAACTCCTCAGCTGTTTCTACGTTCTTTAAAAGCTTTGATTTCTGCTCTATTGCCTGCTCCGTTCTTGCTTCAATTGCCTTTGAACGTTTCATCATCTTTGCTGCCTTATGACCTACATATCCTTTATCATATGCACCGATTTTTTTGGCTTCAATACGATCAGACCATATCGCAGAGCGCCTTGCCGATTGCTGCAGCTGCTTTATATTCTTTTGCAGCCTTTCATTCTGCGCCGCTTCAAATTCATTCTGCCGCTCAAAATTCATCATATATGAAGAAAAATTACCGCTCTGCACCTCAATATTTGTTCGGTTTAATGATAATATATGATCAACGCAGACATCTAAAAAACTGCGGTCATGCGACACCAATATAAAGCCCTTTTTCTTTTTAAGATAAGCTGCAACCTGTTTTCTTGCTGTGGTATCCAGATGATTGGTAGGCTCATCAATCAAAAGAAAATGCCCTTCATTCAAAAACAGTGCAGCAAGCAGAACCTTTGTTTGCTCACCGTTTGAAAGTGTTTCAAACGAACGATAAAGCACATCCGCTTCAACATGCAGCAATGATAGCTCACGCATAATTTCCCATTCCTCTGCAAGCGGACAAACCATTTGCAGAACCTCCATAGTAATCATGGTTTTATCCTCAACAGGATATGGAAAATAATCAAACTGAACAGAGGATATTATCTTTCCGCTGTATTCATATTTGCCCAGAAGAAGATTTAAAAAGGTTGTTTTTCCTCTTCCGTTTCTGCCGACAAAACCAAGCTTCCAATCCGTATCTATCTGAAAGCTGACATTTTCAAAAATATAATCCTTTCCTCTTGGATAAGCAAAGGTTAAATGTTCAACCTTAATCATAGACATAGTTGCTTTCCTCCTTTATTTAAGCAAAAAATATGAGCTGCAGAAAAAGTTAATTCCTGCAGCTCGCAATAGCACAATTATACCGCCGAAAAACGGCAGCAAACTATATTATATAGGAGTGAATAGATTTATAACTTTTCTGCAACAGACGCAACAACGCCGAAAAAAACACGGCATTACTGCTTATTTCAATTTTATCTGCAAGAAAAGTTATACATTCTTTCACCTCTTTCTTTTTAATTCTTATTCAGTATATACGATTTCATTAAAATAATCAAGAAAAAAAGCACATTCATTATAAAATGAATATAATTATGTATAATTACATCATTATTGCATATTTTAAACTAATTTATACATAATTTCTGTATAAATGATTATATATTTGTATATTTATACAAATATATTCAATTCACTTGACTATATAATGCAGCAAATATATAATAGGTATCAGTTAAGTTAATAAAAGGAGATATAAACTTATGAATAAAAAAGATATCAAAAAAGTTGTGCTTGCATACAGCGGCGGACTTGACACATCCATTATTATCCCATGGCTTAAGGAAAATTACAATAACTGCGAGGTTATCGCAGTAAGCGGCGATGTAGGCCAGGGCACTGAGCTTGACGGCTTAGAAGAAAAAGCTATTGCTACCGGTGCCTCAAAGCTTTATGTTCTTGACCTTAAAGATGAATATGTTGAGGATTACATCTGGCCTTGCCTTAAAGCCGGCGCAGATTACGAAACATACCTTTTAGGCACATCACACGCCCGTCCTTGCATTGCAAAGGGACTTGCTGAAATAGCTATCAAAGAGGGCGCAGATGCTATCTGCCATGGCTGCACAGGCAAGGGAAACGATCAGGTAAGATTTGAGCTTACACTTAAGGCTTTTGCTCCGCAGATGGAAATTATCGCTCCCTGGAGAGAGTGGGATATCAAATCCCGTGAGGAAGAGATTGAATATGCCGAGGCACATAACATTCCTCTTAAAATAAACAGAGAAACAAACTATTCAAAGGATAAGAATGTTTGGCATTTATCACACGAGGGTCTTGACCTTGAAGACCCTGCAAATGAACCAATGTATTCAAAGGAAGGCTTCCTTGAATTAGGTGTTGCTCCGGAACAGGCTCCCGATAAGCCAACCTATGTAACACTTCATTTTGAACAGGGCGTTCCGACTGCCGTTGACGGCAAGGAAATGACAGCTCTTGCAATTGTAGAAAAACTCAACGAGCTTGGCGGCGCAAACGGTATCGGTCTTCTTGATATCGTTGAAAACAGACTTGTAGGTATGAAGAGCCGCGGCGTTTATGAAACACCGGGCGGTGCTATTCTTTACAAGGCACACGAACTGCTTGAAATGATTACGCTTGACCGTGAAACATCCCACTACAAAAAGCTTGTTTCCCAGAAATTCGGCGAGCTTGTTTACAACGGCTTATGGTTTACTCCGCTTCGTGAAGCGCTTTCTGCTTTCGTTGATAAAACACAGGAAACCGTTACAGGCGATGTTAAATTAAAGCTTTACAAAGGCAATATCATTAATGCAGGCATTACTTCACCATATACACTTTATGATGAAAATATTGCTTCCTTCGGCGAAGACGGCGGCGCATACGATCAGGCTGATTCAGCAGGCTTTATCAACCTCTTTGGTCTTTCAATCAAGGTTAAAGCGCTTCTTGATGCACAGAGAGGCAACAACTGATACAAAAATTACGGGCGAACAATGTTCGCCCTTGCATTTATATAAGGAACGAATATTATGGCACAATTATGGAAAGGCAGGTTCAAAAAAGAGCTTGCAAAAGAAACAAATGACTTCAATTCTTCAATAAGCTTTGACAGCAGAATGTTTGAAGAGGATATCAAAGGCAGCATTGCCCACGCAGCAATGCTTGGCGCAGCAGGAATTATTGATAAAAGCGAAAGTGAAAAAATTGTTGATGCACTTGATAAAATTCTCAGCGAAATAAAAAGCGGAGCTCTTCAGATTGATATGGAAGCAGAAGATATTCATACCTTTATTGAGGGCGAATTAACCACAAGACTCGGTCAGACCGGAAAAAGACTTCATACAGCAAGATCCAGAAACGACCAGGTTGCACTTGATATCCGCCTTACATTAAGAAAAGAAATAACCGAAATAGAAGAAAAGGTTAAAGAGCTTATTTCCGTTATCTGTAATAAGGCTGAAGAAAACAAATCATCAATTATGCCGGGCTACACGCATCTTCAGCGTGCGCAGCCGATTACCTTTGCGCATCACATTATGGCATATGCTGCTATGCTTTGCAGAGATTTAGGCAGATTGGAAGACACAAAAAAAAGAATGAATATTTGCCCCTTAGGCTCAGGTGCCCTTGCAGGAACAACCTATCCGCTGAACAGGGAAATGGTTGCAGAGCTTCTTGATTTTGACGGAATAACGCTGAATTCGCTTGACGGTGTATCAGACCGTGATTTCTGCATAGAGCTTGCTTCTGCACTTTCCTTAATTATGGTTCATCTTTCAAGATTTTCAGAGGAAATTATTATGTGGTGCAGCTGGGAGTTCAAGTTTGTTGAGCTGGATGACGCCTTTTCAACAGGCTCTTCCATTATGCCGCAGAAAAAAAATCCGGACATAGCCGAGCTTGTAAGAGGAAAAAGCGGCAGGGTTTTCGGCGATTTAACAACACTTTTAACGGTTATGAAGGGCATTGCTCTTGCATACAATAAGGATATGCAGGAGGATAAGGAAGCCATTTTTGATGCCGTTGACACCGTTAAAATGTGCTTAACCGCATTTACACCTATGATTGAGACCATGACTGTTTTAAAAGAAAATATGAGAAATGCTGCAGCAAAAGGCTTCATCAATGCAACGGACTGCGCTGACTATCTTGTAGGAAAGGGACTGCCTTTCAGGGATGCTTATAAAGCAACAGGCGAACTGGTTGCACTTTGCATAGACAAGAATTTAACGCTTGAAACGCTTCCGATTGCGGAATACAAAGGCATATGTGATTTATTTGATGAGGATATTTACACTGCAATCAATCTTGAAAAATGCGTTGCAGACCGACTTGTTACCGGAGGTCCGAGCGAACAGAGCGTTGATTGCCAAATAGCGGCTGCAAAAAAAGCAATTTCTGTGAACTGATTGTTACAAACAGGTCTAATTGTAAACATTTTGTTTCCGTTTGTTGACTTAATGAGCTGTATTGGTTTATAATGAATAAAAATACAAATAATGATTAAGGAAAAATATTATGGCATATAAAATTGTTGTAGATTCCTGCTGTGACCTTACAGCAGAAATGAAAGAATGGAACAATCTTACAGTTGTTCCGCTTACGCTCCAGATTGGCAATTATGTTATCCAGGACGATGAAAACTTTGATCAGGATGATTTCATTAAAAGAATGATGTCCTCAAACGAGCTTGCAAAATCTGCATGTCCATCCCCTGATGCTTTTGCGCAGGCCTGCGCGGGAGATGAGGATGAGGTTTATATCCTGACAATAACCGATAAGCTCAGTGGCTGCTATAACAGTGCCGTTCAGGGTGTAGAGCTTTATAAGGATGATAATCCGGACAGTAAAAAGAAAATTCATGTTTTCAATTCTCTTGCAACCTCAGGGCTTGAAACCATTATGGCTTATAAAATCAAAGAGCTTGCAGACAAAGGAACGGATTTTGACGAATTGGTTAAAACTGTTGAGGATTTCTGCGTTAAGGATTGCTTCCTTTATTTCCATCTTGAAAGCTTTGATGCGCTTAAGGGCAACGGAAGATTATTTAACCTCGGTGCAAAGGTAATTGAAGCACTCCGCGTTAAGCTTGTATGCAGAAGAACAGATTACGGCAATATTTCACTTGCAGGAAAGGATTTATCCGAAAGCAGAATTCTTCAGAAGCTTGCTGCATTTGTTCAGAAAGAAACAGCCGGCTGTGATTTAAACGGCAAAATGGCTGTAGTCAGCTATGTATGCTGCAAAGAAAAGGCAGAAACTATTGCAAAATTAATAAAAGAAAAAACAGGATATAAGGATGTTATTATTCTAAAAGCAAGCGGACTTAATTCCCTTTATGCTTCAAATAACGGTGTTCTTGTTTCATTTTCAAAATAATAATGAATATATAAAAGGCTTCTCTTGCGAGAAGCCTTTTCATTTTGGCGTATGCTTTTTACGGAATATCTGCATTACCGCACAATATATTTTTTAAAATCTGAAATCTCTTTCTCCGTTTTCAATATCAACAAGGTTATGGCGCACGATTTCCTTAACCCTTTCCTTGCCGATATTTTCAATTTCCTTTTCAATCATTGCTTCGCCGATTTTGCGTGTATCCTCAGAAGCATAATCCACAAGAAATTCCTTAAGCGTTATGAGTGCATTGGGATGACAGCAATTCTGTATCTGCCCTGATTTGCAAAGGCTCATAAATCTGTCGCCCGTTCTGCCCTCTCTGTAGCACGCTGTACAGAAGGACGGAATATAACCTGCTCTCATAAGCCAATTTACAACCTCATCAAGTGTTCTGTTGTCAGAAACATCAAACTGCTCTGTATCGTGAGGACGTTCCTCTTCGCAATATCCGCCGACAGATGTTCTTGAACCGCCGCTTATCTGACTGACACCAAGACGAATAATTTTTTCACGGATTTCAGCCGTTTCTCTTGTTGAAACAATCATTCCCGTATACGGAACTGCAATACGGATACAGGCTGCAATCTTACAGAACATTTCATCACTCAGCGAATTATCAAACTCCGTTGGGTCTATATCGTCAGCCTTTTTAACACGAGGCACGCTGATTGTATGCGGACCAACACCGTGAACCGCTTCAAGATGCTCTGCATGCATTAAAAGACCGGCAAATTCATAACGGTATTTATCAAGCCCGAAGAGAACACCGATACCGACATCATCAATACCGCCTTCCATAGCTCTGTCCATAGCTTCGGTATGATAATCATAATTATGCTTCGGTCCCGTAGGATGAAGCTTTTCATAATTTTCCTTATGATAGGTTTCCTGAAAAAGAAGATAGGTACCTATTCCGGCATCCTTAAGCTTTTTATAATTTTCAACAGTTGTTGCCGCAATATTTACATTAACACGGCGGATTGCTCCGTTTTTATGCTTTATGGAATAAATCGTTTTAATGCAATCCAGTATATATTCAATCGGATTATTAACGGGATCCTCCCCTGCTTCAATTGCAAGGCGCTTATGCCCCATATCCTGAAGAGCAACAACCTCCTTAGCAACCTCCTCCTGCGTTAACTTTTTGCGAGAAATATGCTTGTTTGTTACATGGTACGGACAGTAGAGGCAGCCGTTTACACAATAATTTGAAAGATAAAGAGGAGCAAACATAACAATTCTGTTTCCATAAAAATCCTTTTTAATCTGCTCGGCAAGATTATAAATTTCTTCTGTTTTTTCCTTGTTCTCACAAGCAAGAAGCACGCTTGCCTCCCTATGTGAAAGACCCTTTCTCAACTTTGCCTTTTCAATTATTTTATCAATCAGCTCCAAATCATTTTTATGCTCATCTGCAAAAGCAATCGTATCCAATATTTCCTGATGGTTAATGAATTCCTCTGCTTTCAATGATTTCGGATTATATTGTATCATTTATAAACATCTCCTCTGTATCAAAAATACCATTTGTTCGGGCAGTTAGTTGAAACTGTTCTCAAAAAAATATTTTATCACTATAGCATTTTTATTGCAATATTAAATTGAAATAAGTTTAAATT
>JAIDJS010000078.1 GCA_029052085.1 Eubacterium sp. | reverse complement strand
TGACACGGTTCGACAAAATTGTGAAAATAATTCACAATAAATAAAAAACAAAAAACCGACTGCGGGAACAGTCGGCGAAAGTGAGATGATAAAACATAAACAGTAAAGATATCATCGTCTTTATTATAGACGATAAAAACCAAATTGTCAAATAAAGGAGAAGAAAAATGGCAATACAGATAAATTCAAATATAGATGAAGAGCTTGAAAAGGCAGAGAGGCTGCTCAATCTTTATTCGCAGATAAACAACATACAGGAAGCAGAGGATTATCTTACTGCAGAAGATATTGCAAAAATTATGAATTGTACTATTGTTGCAGCAAGAGATTATATGAACAGACCTGATTTTCCGCTTATCAGATGCGGCAAGGGTCTAAAGGTCAACCGTCTGGCTTTTCTTACATACAATCAGCAAAGGAGAGTATAAATGACACCGAAAATGTTATACATAATACTCTTTATTCTTGCAGGAGCCGTTGTTTTGCTTGCATTCGAGGTAGTGGTGCAGCATCAGGAAATCAAAGATTTGCTTGGCCGCAGGTATAGGAAGGACAAGCCCAAGCCTGAGCAGCAGGCAGAGGAAATAAATCAACAAGAAATCAGAGAGCGGCACAGGGCGCAGGCCAGCTCTGATATGGCAGAGCTGAATGTGTTTGCTGCATATTACGGAGGTTTAAAAAATGAGTGATAAAGTAGTAATGAAAGGATATAAAGCCTTTAAAAAAGGTATGATATGCCGTGATAAGCAGTATGCAGAAAACACGGTGTTTGAAGAGAATGAGGCAGAGGTATGCAGAACTGGTATGCATTTTTGTTCTGCAGAACATCCACTTGAGGTACTTGAATATTACCCACTCGTAGATACAGATGGAAATATGACAGAATTTGCTGAGGTTGAAGCTTTAGATAACTGCAAAACAGATGACAACAAAAAGTATTGTACTAAGAAATTAAAAATCAGCGCAAAAATATCTTTCCCTGCACTTGTGCAAGCTGCTGTTAATTTTGAATATGAGAAAACTCCAACTGATACAAAGGTAAAAACAACGGGTAAAAACAACGCTCGAATTGGCAGTAGTGGTGATGACGCTCAAATCGGCAGTAGTGGTGATGACGCTCAAATCGGCAGTAGTGGTGATGACGCTCGAATCGGCAGTAGTGGTAATTACGCTCGAATCGGCAGTAGTGGTTATTACGAGAAATAGCGAAGGACGGGTTAGTGGGATCTATGTCGGAGGGGGGGGGAGGGGTGGGTGG
>JAIDJS010000077.1 GCA_029052085.1 Eubacterium sp. | reverse complement strand
CATGGCGGCCGGATTTTATGGAAACCAAATGCGGAGGTGGCTATATCATTAATGACTTATTTTCTGAGAATTATATGAAGTTTTTTTAATCCTATTTAAAACAGCGTAAAAACATAATTGCTTTTTTCATTTTGTTTTCAGGTATCCTTTTATGCTCTTTTATTCTGTATCACATACCGGCGGGGGCGGTTATTTATCCCGCGCTGTTAAGTGCTTTTTTCGGTGCGGTTTTCATATTCTTTGATTTCAGAAAGATAAAAAACAAGCATAAGATACTTTGTGAGCTTTATAAATATACAGAGAATATAACAGATAATTTTCCTGCTGCCGTTACAATTGATGATGTGGATTATCAGGAGATTATCAATCTGCTTGTTGAGGAAGAAAAGCAAAGAAACACTGCGATGAATATAAAATATTCCGATATGGTTGATTATTATACGCTTTGGGCGCATCAGATAAAAACGCCTATTGCAGCAATGAAGCTGAATCTTCAGAATTCAGACAGTGAAATGGCAGGAATCATATCAGAGGATTTATTCAGGATAGAGCAGTATGTTGAAATGGTGCTGGTTTTTCTTCGCCTTGATTCCGATTATACAGATTATGTTATCAGGAAAACACCGCTTGATGGTATTATAAAAAGTGCTGTAAAAAAGCTGGCATCCCAATTTATCCGTAAAAAAATCAATCTTGTATATAACCCGATTGACTTGGAAGTGCTGACTGATGAAAAATGGCTTTCCTTTGTTATAGAGCAGGTGCTTTCCAATGCACTCAAGTATACAAAAAGCGGGGAAATCTCCATATCTCTTGAAAATTCCGGAACGCTTTGCATAAGTGATACGGGAATAGGTATTGCATCTGAGGATCTGCCGCGTATTTTTGAAAAGGGCTTTACAGGCTATAATGGCAGGGAGGATAAAAAGGCAAGCGGTATCGGGCTTTATCTCTGCAACAGAATATGCAGTAATCTAGGGCATACTATTTCTGCGAATTCTACTTTAGGCAAGGGTACGGAAATAAAAATTGATTTAAGCAGGGAAAGTATCGAAATAGAATAAACTTCTTACAAAAATGTAAGAATTATACGGAGAAATGTAAGCCAAATCAATGGAATTGCATTTCTCCTTTTTGATAAAATTGTTTATGCAGGGATGCGTAATACAAACGCATCATCTTATCAAAAAAGGAGGAATTCAAATGAATATCTTAGAGGTTAATGCACTCAGAAAGGTTTATACAACTCGTTTGGGCGGAAACAGAGTTGAGGCGCTGAAAAATGTTTCTTTCAGCGTGAATGAGGGCGAATATGTTGCGATAATGGGTGAATCGGGCAGCGGTAAAACAACACTGCTGAATATTCTTGCAGCCCTTGATAAGCCGACAAGCGGAAGCGTAAAGCTTGCAGGCAAGGAACTTTCAGGTATCAAGGAAAGCGGAATTGCAGCATTCAGAAGGGATAATCTTGGCTTTGTTTTTCAGGATTTTAATTTGCTGGATACTTTTTCTTTGGAGGATAATATTTATCTTCCGCTTGTGCTTGCGGGAATTAAGCACAATGAAATGAAGAAAAGGCTTATGCCGATTGCAAATCAGCTTGGAATAGCAGATTTGCTTAAGAAATATCCTTATGAGGTTTCGGGCGGCCAGAAGCAGCGGGCAGCAGTTGCAAGGGCGCTGATTACGGAGCCGAAAATCGTTCTTGCCGACGAACCAACGGGTGCGTTGGATTCAAAGGCATCTGATGAGCTTTTAAGGCTGTTTTCTCAGATTAATGAAATCGGGCAGACGATTCTTATGGTAACGCATTCCGTTAAGGCGGCAAGCCATGCAGGCAGAGTGCTTTTCATTAAAGACGGCGAGGTTTTCCATCAGCTTTACCGAGGCTCTTCATCAAATGAGGAATTTTATCAGAAAATTTCCGATACCTTAACTTTGCTTGCAACAGGTGGTGACAGAAGATGAAAACAGGTCTTTATCCCCAGCTTGCATTAAACGGAATTAAAAAAAATAAAAGGCTTTATCTGCCGTATATTTTAACCTGTGCAGGTATGGTTATGATGTTTTATATTGTTTCCTTTCTTGCACGCGGAGAAACGATTACAAAGCTTCGCGGCGGTACAATGATGCAATTCTGCCTTCAGCTTGGACTGGGCGTTATTGGTGTTTTTTCGCTTATATTTTTGTTTTATACGAATTCGTTTTTAATCAGGCGAAGAAAAAAGGAATTCGGTCTTTATAACATTCTTGGTATGGGCAAAGTCAATCTTGCAAGGGTGCTGATATGGGAAAGTCTTATTGTTTCGGCTGTTTCGCTTTTAGGCGGTATGTTCTGCGGAATTCTGTTTTCAAAGCTTGCCGAGCTATTGATGCTGAATATTCTTCAGATGGAAACGGATTTTTCATTAAGTATTTCATTGGATTCCATTGTTTATACGGTTGTTTTGTTTGCAATTATATTTTTCCTTATATTGCTGAATACATTAAAGCAGATAACCGTTTCGAAGCCGATTGAACTTTTACACAGTGAAAACGCAGGCGAAAAGCCGCCGAAGGCAAACTGGGTTGTGGCACTGGCAGGTGTAGTGATTATGGCTATTGCCTATTATATCGCCATTTCCATTGAAGAGCCTTTGGAAGCAATTATGTGGTTTTTCATTGCAGTTGTGCTTGTTATTATTGCAACATATCTTTTGTTTATTGCCGGTTCGGTTGCTTTATGCAAGCTGCTCCAGAAAAAGAAGAATTACTATTATAAAACAAATCATTTTATTTCCGTTTCGTCTATGCTTTTCCGTATGAAGCGAAACGGCGCAGGACTTGCATCAATCTGTATTTTATGTACCATGGTGCTTGTTATGGTTTCATCAACCGTCTGTCTTTATATGGGAGCAGAGGATTCACTTGGAAAGCGTTACCCAAGAAATATTTTAAGTGATGTTACTGTAAGTGAAATTGCAGATTTAAATGCAGATAATGTTAAGGTGATTTCTGATACTGCATTAAAAATTGTTGAGGAAAAAGGCGAACAGGCTGAAAATGTATTGAATTATAACTATGCTGTTTTCAATGGAGATTATGAGAACGGAAAAGTGACAACCTCAGAAATTGAAAAAGTTTCAGATCAGACAATCGTTTTTATTGTTTCACTGGATGATTATAATAAGATAACCGGAAAGAGTGAAACGCTTTCTGAGAATGAAGTATTTGTCAATACATCTAAGGGTTTAAAGCTTCAGAAAAACAGCATCGTAATTGAGGGCGGAAAAACTTTTACAATCAAAGGCGAAATTGATAAATTTGTTGATAGCAGTTTGGAAACTATGTATGTGTTTCAATCCATTTTTCTTGTTGTAAATGATTTTGAAAGCACCGTTTCTCCTATGATGAATATTGCAGATTTTAAAGGCGATCCGCTTGTTTCTCTTCATAATTTCTTCGGTTTTGATTTGTCCTGTGATGATGAAAAGCAGAATGATATTTTCAATGCATTTAGTGATGAAATGAGTACTCAAAAAAGTAAGATAGAAGGAATGGAACACGCAAAAAGGGAATGTTCTGCTATTGAGCGTACTGAGTTTTATGAACTTTACGGCTCGCTGTTCTTCCTTGGTATTCTGCTTGGTATTGTGTTTGTTTTTGCTGCTGTGCTGATTATCTACTATAAGCAGATTTCAGAGGGCTATGAGGATCAGTCCCGCTTTGATATTATGCAAAAGGTTGGTATGAATAAAAAGGAAATCAAAAAGAGCATTAATTCGCAAGTGTTAACGGTGTTCTTTATGCCGCTTCTTGTTTCGGCAATTCATCTTGGCTTTGCATTCCCTATGATTTATAAAATGCTGATGCTTTTTGCAATAACAGATTTAGCGTTTTTAATTTATGTAACATTGGGCTGTTTTGCCGTATTTACAATGTTCTATATAATCGATGTCTCTTATACAAATCTCCGAGCCCACGAG
>JAIDJS010000076.1 GCA_029052085.1 Eubacterium sp. | reverse complement strand
AACAAGAGATGAAATAGGTATCTGTCTCAATTCATTTTCGTATTGAGAATATGTGTTTTGCTTTATGCAAAGATAATCTGCCACAAAAGCCTGAGTATAATCATTATCTTCTCTTAAATCCCGCAGACGCACTATTCTCACCCCTTGTTATTATTTTAATTTATCTCTATATGAGATATTGACAATTATCTCATTTTGTGATATTTTGTTTTAGAAAGGAGAATTACTTATGAACGAACAAGAAATCAAAACAAAATTCTGCAAGCACTGCGGAGCAAAGATTCCTGAGGATGCAGTTTTATGCACATCCTGCGGAAGACAGGTTGAAGAAATAAAGCAAAATGCAGCTGCCCAGCCAAATATCATTATTAACAACGATAATATAAACACAAACACAAATACCGTTGTTGCAGGTATGGGAAGAGCAAAAAACAAATGGGTTGCATTTGCCCTTTGCTTTTTCCTTGGATATCTCGGTGCGCACAAATTCTACGAAGGAAAAATCGTTTTGGGAATATTCTATATATTTACCGTAGGCTTTTTTGGCATAGGTGTTATTATTGACCTTATCAGTATCCTATGCAAGCCAAACCCATATTATGTATAAAAAACGGCTCAATGAGCCGTTTTTTTACTTGATGTGACACTATTTGTTATGCTATAATCAATTTAATATAATTATGGCGGTGTTACAATGAAATTGAAATTTAAAAATGATACATTCAGAATTATGCAGATTGCCGATGTTCAGGAGGGTGCAAACATCAGCCCTGATACAATCGCTTTGATAAATGCGGCTCTTGATAAGGAAAATCCTGATTTAGTTGTGTATTCAGGTGATCAGATTTGGGGCTATTCCCATTTCAGAGGCAATAAAGAAAAGGTTGAAAAGGCATTAAGAGAAATTACCAAGCCTGTTACTTCAAGAGATATACCGTTTTCCATCTGCTTTGGCAATCATGACAGACAGGTTGGTGTTTCAAATAAAGAGCAGTTTGAGATATACAAAAAAATTGACGGCTTTGTCGGCGAAGATGCTGATGGAATTGACGGATGCGCAAACCATTGCATTGAAATAGCTGACAACGAAGCTATAAAATATCTTCTTTATCTTATAGACAGCAACACAAGCCTTAAGGTTGGTTACGATAACGTTCATGAGAACCAGATTGAATGGTATAAAAGCACAAGAGATAAATACGAAAAAGAAAACGGAAAAGTCATTCCGTCCGTTGTTATCCAGCATATTCCCGTTCCTGAAATTTCGGAGCTTTTAATCGAAACCGAAAACAAGACCAAGGGTGCTGTTCGCGGTTTCAGAAACCGTGCAGGAAAGTGGTATACTCTCAATAAAAACAAAGTTAACAGCAATGGATTTATGAAGGAATCCCCTGCTGACCCTATGGAAAACAGCGGAGAATTTGCAGCAATGGCTGAAAAGGGAGATGTTAAAGGAATCTATTTCGGTCACGACCATATCAATTCCTTTAACGGAAAGGTTGACGGAATTGATCTTGGATATACACAGGGAGCCGGCTTCCATGTTTATGGTCCGGGTCTTGACCGAGGCGTAAGAATGATTAATCTTCACAAAAACGGAGACCTTGATACATATGATTTAAGATATAAAAATCTTGTTGGCAAAAAAGTTAAAGAAAAAATCCGCTATGCTATTTTCCAGATTATGCCCACTAATGTATATGATGCCATTAACAGAGGATTAAAGATTCTTGGAGGAATTGCAGTCATAACTGTAATCGCTGTAATCATATCTCTGCTGCTGAAATAGAAAAATCAGGAACTACCCGGTAACAGCACGGATGTCATAATGCAGTTTTGCTTAAAACACATAGTTTTCCCAAACAAAAAAGCAGTTCGCAATGAACTGCTTTTTTATTTACATATCCTCTTTATTATACAGATATTGGGCAACATCATTTTTATCTTCATTTGAAATTTTGCGAAGCTTTTTAATCATTAAAACCTCAAGATTGGAAAGCTTGCCCAAATCATTTTCAACAACCTTAATTTCAGCCTGGGATTGATGAATAACAAAATTAATATCGCTGTCTTTTTCACTGTAGGTTGTTATTACCTTTTTCTCTTCGCCGAACTTTTTATTTGTTCTTCCCATAAGATAATCAATTGTAACACCGTATAAATCAGCAATTTTACTATAGGAATG
>JAIDJS010000075.1 GCA_029052085.1 Eubacterium sp. | reverse complement strand
CAATTATGTAATGCTCCTGTAAAAATAAAACTGCAAAAACCGGAATAAGAAGAATTCTTATAACTGATAAAAGATTAGGAATGGTAAGGCAGCCCTTAAAAAGGTCTTTCAAATTGGAATTAAAATCGCTCATTTTATTATCCTCCTATAACATTTATGGGATTAAATCTGTTTACAAATTCTATTATACCACTTGATGCAACCTGCTGCAAAAAGGAATTATCAACAGATTTTAAATTTTCTGTAAAGAAAGCACCTATTTTTGCAATTGCAAAAACCAAAATCATTGCCTTTGCAAGGCCGAAAACTGCTCCGAGAAATTTATTTGTTTTTCGGAACGGAGCGTTATTGCTGTTAGACAATTTTTTTATAACAAACAACAAAATACCGGTCAGAATATAAAACACGGCAAGCGTTACAACAAAAAGGGCAACCTTTATGACCATATCTGCAACGGGATCAACTATATTCTTCATGATTCCCTCTGCTGCCGATGCTGCATTTGCGGCATCAAGAAAAGACATATCAACAGAGCCCTTCATCACATCGGGAAGCGAATTAACAGTATCTCTTACCGAAGCAACATATGTATCAAGACCGCTGCTTTCAATGCCTTTTAAAACCTCGGCATTGATTGTTTCCTTAAAATAATTTGTATACACAACGCTGCTGAACTTATCAGCAACAATAAAGGAAATGGGAATACCTACAGCAAATCTTACAAGCGACAAAAGGGATACAATAAATCCCCTTGCATATCCCTCCAGCACTATAACAAGAAAAATAACAATTATAAACAAATCAACATAATTCATAGCCATTAACCTCAATCATTGATAATTTCCAGATAAGAATGATGCTTTGCATATAGTTTTGATGAAAGCTGCTGAATATCAGTAAACGAATCATCAAGCTTAATATATGCCTCCTTTTTACCATTGCTTAATCTGTAAGAAACAACCTCATTGCTTGTTAATGCAGACATTTCATTTCCCGAAGCAGAAACATCCTTTATCTCTGCATCAACCTCAACGGTAGTTTTAATTTTTCCGTTCTGCTTAACATAAGCAAGCTTGCTGTTTACAGCCCCTGCATAATCCGAATACGCAATTACAAGATAATCAGCAGGATTATAGCAATATGCCAAGGTATTTATACTGCCCTTTTCATATACAACCGTTTCTTTTTCAAGTGAGGATACAACACTTACAAAATCACTGCCTACAACATAAAGCGAACCGGATACAAAATGAATATCAAGCACCGCAGAGCCATTATAATCTATATGCGCCTTTGGTTCAGTATCATTAACATTCATTGTATAAAGCGTTGATTTAATCTGGGCGTTTTCAGAGCTTATTACAACGAAGGCTACGCTTTTTCCCCTGTCATCAATTGCAATAGAAGTAATATATCCGCCTTTTATTTCATAATTCATTTTTTCACTGAAGGATTTGGATAACACCTGTACTCTGCTTCTTTGATTGCCTAAGGCTGTTGCAACAGCAACCGCACCTGTATCGGAAACATCCGCACAGAGAATCTCCTTATCAGTTGAATTTTCGTATATATTTTCTTTCTGACTGTCAAGCCTGTAGGATGTTGCCCCCTGATCGAAAATAACGGAATAGCCCCCGCTTATTTTTATCATAGGATTGGCATATCTGTGTTCATCATGAATCAATTCCTCAGCATTTGAAGAATCAATAACCGTATAGCTTGCACTGTTAAGAACCGCAATTTTATTACCAACAACAGACAAAACCGTATTGTCCCCGGCATCTATTTTATACGGAAAGCCTTCTTCATCAACAGATACTGCATATCCGCTGCTATTGTCTTTCTTTTCCGAGCTGAACAGCCCTGAAAAGTCTATTTCACAAACCTTAAGAACAACGATTACTGCAGCAATTGCAATAATCAGTATCCAAAGAAATTTGATTTTCTTTTTCGTTTTCGCATTTTTTCTTTCCCTGCGTTTATTTTCTCGCTGATTAGATGACATCATTTTTCAGATCCTTTTAATAATTTACCCTATTAAGATAAAGTCCCTGCGGCGGAGCCGTTTTTCCTGCCCGCTTACGGTTTTTACTTTCAATTATATCTTTTAGCTCATCGCTTTTTATTTTGCCCTCATTTATAAAAATTAATGTACCGACCATTATACGTACCATATTATAGAGAAAGCCGTCCGCTTCAACAGTAAAATATACCATATCCCCATCCCTGGAAACCTCAAAATTCTTTACTGTTCTGACAGTATCTTCTACACCGGAGTTTGAAGAACAGAAGCCGCTGAAATCATATGTTCCGATAAAAGCCTTTGCCTGCTCATTCAGATATTCTGCATTTATAGGATATCTGTAATGAAACGCAAAATGATTATAAAACGGATTCCTTATTTTACCATTATAAAGCTTGTAAACATATTCCTTTGTTTTTACACTGTATCTTGCATGGAAATCCTCCGCAACCTCTTTGCAGAATATAACAGCTATATCCTTCGGAAGATATGTATTCAATGCTGTAACAACCTTGTCCTCAGGAATGCTTTTATCCGTCTTAAAGCTGACAAAATATGAATTTGCGTGAACACCGCTGTCCGTTCTGCTGCAGCCCTTTACATCAAGCCTTGAGCAGAATACCCGTTCCACGGCATTCTGAAAAACCTCCTGAACTGTTAAAGCGTTTTTCTGCACCTGCCAGCCATGGTAAGATGAGCCGTCATAGCTTATTTCAACTAAAAGATTTCTCATACAACCGCCACCATAAGAGTATTCAAATAACAAACAAGAGCAATAAGAACAGCAAAAATGACAAATGCAATATAATCTCTTGACTGAAGCTTTGCAACCTTCATTTTTGTTCTGCCCTCTCCGCCCCGATAGCATCGGCATTCCATAGCATCTGCAAGCTCCTTGGCTCTTCTGAAGGAAGAAATAAACAACGGAATAATAACCGGAACAAGAGCCTTGATTCTTTTGATAACATTACCGCTTTCCATATCGGCACCTCTTGATTTCTGAGCCGCAGTTATTTTATCTATTTCTTCAACAAGGGTGGGAATAAATCTTAATGCAATCGTCATAATCATTGCGATAGTATGAACATCTATTTTAATATATTTAAGGGGCTTAAAAAGCCTTTCAATTGCATCTGTAAGCTCTGTAGGAGAAGTTGTATATGTTAACATAGAGCCTGCAACAACAAGAAGAGAAATTCTGACAGACATAAATATTGCTTTATAAATTCCTTCAAGCGTTATTTTGAAAATCCAAAATTCCGCAAGAGGTTCACCGGAGCCGTAAAACAGATTGATAACAGCGGTTAATGCTATAATCATCCAAAG
>JAIDJS010000074.1 GCA_029052085.1 Eubacterium sp. | reverse complement strand
AAGTAATTATTAAAAGCATTACAAAGAACAAAAACCAAGTATAGAGTTACAAAAATCATAAAATAAATACAGCAGCATCGACACTAAAAGGTGTATACGGGTCTTTACACACTTCCGCTTCTATTATATTTACACCTTTCCATTCACATAATCTTCTTAATATCTTTCTTATTGCTCGTTTTTTATTCTTGTAGAATACTCTTCTTCGGTATTTCGGCGTAAATACTATATAATATTTGCAATTCCACTTTGAATGCGATAAACTATTTATGTCGTTCAGTCCCACCTTTGAATGACCTCCTTCCGGTTCTTTCCTGCTGCTGACAGACCGCATTCAAAGTTTACCGGAAGGCTGTTTCTTGTTCAATCGTGTAACTTATCTGAATCACGCGTCCAACGCGTGGTTTTGGCATACAAAAAACGGAGAGCCGAAGCTCTCCGTTCATTTTTTATTGTATTATGCCTGCAAAGCATTATCAAGCTCTGCCTGATATTCTTTTTCTTTTTCTTCTCTGAATTTCTTAAGCTTTGCTTCCTGACCCTTTTCGTCAAATTTATAGAAGAACATAGGAATTGCCTGGAAAATAAGACCGATTGCGCCAAGACCTGTAAGCATAAAGAAGATAACATTAAGAACTGTTGTATAGTTCGTACCGTCAACAATGCTTGCCTGTGTTGTTGATGTGATAAGCGGAACAGTGTAATCCTGTGAAATAGATGCCATCTTTGAAGCTTCATAACCAAAGAAGTTTACAATATTAAGCATAACAACATTGAAAACTGCAATTGAAACCTTATTTACAAGACTTCTGAAGGAGAATACTGTACCTTCAAGTCTTTCCTTGGATCTCATTTCAATATCATCAACTGTATCTGAGAACATTGCAATAAGAAGAACAAGACTCATACCAACAGGGAAGTTTGTAAAGAATCTGAGAACCGTGTAAAGGATAACACCAGGAACTGTATTGTAAGGAACAATCCAAACACCGATTACAAATGTAACAATATCAGCAATTGCACCGATAAAGCTCATCCATATCCAAAGGGTTTTCTTATCCATCTTTTTAAGAAGAGGAGGAATAAGAACCATGGAAAGCATATATGAAATACCGCTTCCGATCTGAAGAACAGGAGTTAAAAGACCTTCATTTGTTAAAGAAATTGCAATACCTGTTTTCTCCTGAATCCAGCCGCAGAGCTGATCCATAGGAATAACACCGATGCAGTTCCATTTTGCAAAATAAGGAAGGAAAATAGCACCAAGGTTTACAATAGCAGTAAAGAAAGCACAAACCGTAAGCACTCTCATTTTGCTGTCAGAGAATACGATTTTAAGCCCCTTGAAATAATTTGTTTTCTTAGGAGGAATATAAACCTTTTCCTTAACACCAAAATAGGAAATAACAATAGGGATACCTGCCATTACAGCAAAGATAACCGCACTCCAGAAATAACCCCGTTTTTCATTTGCATTGCCTGTTCCCCATAAACCTGCGATTGTGAAGAAAAGAATAGACGGAAGAATAGTTCCGATTGAGCCTACTGTATTGGAAATAGAAACAGCCTTTACTCTGACTTTATCTTCGGGGAAAACAAGCGTATTCAGACCCTGATAAGGAATATCAAGAGCTGTATAGAATGTATAATAAACAATATATGCAACAATTACATAGATGAAATTACCCTTTTGACCGAAGTTTACAGGGAAGAAAAGCATAGCTGTTGCCAGACAGGCAGGAACAACCATCCATAATATGTAAGGCCTGCATTTACCTTTTTTCGTTCTTGTTTTATCAACAATCATACCCATCATAGGATCATTAACAGCATCCCAGATTTTTGTTGCTGAAAGTACAACAGATGTCATTGCGAGAGTTAACCCCAGAACATCGGTTAAGTACAGATTCAATGCTGTATTAATAAGAGTCTGAATCGTTAAAAGACCAAACGGAAGCAATGAAAATGCAATGATTTCTTTTGCTGTTGAATTTTTCAAATCAATTCTTTTTGTTTTTGACATTTCAATTCTCCTGTATTTATATTCTGCTGTACGAATTCTACCCCTTAAATAACGATTTCGTTATTCAGCAAGATTTCAAAGCAGTTAGTAACTTAACTATTGTAACACTTTTATTAATATAATGTCAACAATTTATGAATGATTGATTTTTAAAATTTTGTGAACATTTACTCCTTTTCAAAATATCCGACAAAATTCAAATCCGAATGCATGGAAAAGGCTTCATCATTATTAAGAATAATATGATCTGCAAGATAAACACCGATATTGGAAAGCATATCTCTGAGCTTCAGGGTAAAATTGATATCCTCATTAGACGGATATGCAATGCCATTCGGATGATTATGCGCGATAACAACACTTACTGCATTAAAGCTGATAACCAATTCAACAAGCTTTCTTATGTTAATTTCCATTGAATGAACACTGCCCTCGGAAAGAAAACGGCAGTTGATGATTCCGTTGGAATTATCAAGCATCATTACAGCAAATCTTTCGCCCTTATTCTCATATTGAAACATTTCTTTAAAGCAATCAGCCGCTTCATCAAGCGTTTCAATGATTTTATAGTTTTTACACCTGTTATCTCTCAGCCGCTTATCCACATCATATATAAAATTAAGAAAGGTAGCGGTTTCATTACCAACACCATTCGTTTTCATAAGCTGATTTTTTGAGGCAGCCAAAACATTTTCCAAGGAGCCGAAATCCGTTAAAAGGCTTTTGGCAATCGGCTTTACATCCTTACGCGGAATTACATAAAAAAGGAGCATTTCAAGCATCTGATAATCTTCAAAGGAGCTGCTCCCCCTCTCGGAATAGGCATGAATCATTCTGCCTCTGTGACCGATTTTACCATCCTGCTTTTTATCCATACAACTTCTCTCCTTTCATTGAGCAGTTTTGAATTTATAATATATACATTATATAGTATTATGCAAATCATTACCACTTTTTTACAAAAAATTTCCCCATAAGAAGTCCTTATGGGGAAAGCTGATTATAATTCTGCAATAACCTCTATTTCACAAAGTACACTCTTTGGAAGATCCTTAACTGCAACACAGCTTCTTGCAGGCTTTGATACAAAATAATTTCCGTAAACCGCATTAAAAGCTGCAAAATCATTTATATCTGCAAGGAAACAGGTTGTTTTTATTACCTTTTCAAGACCGGTGCCTGCTGCTTCGCAGACCGCTTTAAGATTTTCGCACACCTGCGTTGTCTGCTCTTCAATCGTTTCAGCCTCAACTTGATTTGTTGCAGGATTAATAGCAATCTGTCCGCTTGTAAAAAGCATACCGTTTGCCTTCACTGCCTGGCTGTAAGGACCTATTGCACCCGGCGCATTTGTTGTTGATACATATTCCATAATGATTTCTCCTTTATTTCTGTATTGTTAATTATGTACTCTAGTCACAAACCTCGAAGCCTGCATCCTTAAGTGCCTGCTTAATCGCAATGATATGTGCATAATCCCTTGTTTCAACCGCTATTTTAAGATAACAGTCCGTTATATTCATATCAAGATCCGTGCTGTCATAGCTGACACTTGTTACATTCGCACCTGTTTCGGCAATAATATTGGAAACATCCGAAAGCTGACCCGGTTTATCGGACAAGGCAATTGTAATATTTGCCTTTCTTCCACTCATTTTAAGACCACGCTCAATCACTCTTGAAAGAATGGTAACATCAATATTACCGCCGGATACAAGGCAGCAAACATTTTTTCCGTCTATTTCAGGAATTTTTCCCGCAAGAACTGCTGCAACAGGAACAGCACCCGCACCCTCGGAAATAAGCTTCTGCTGTTCAAGAAGCGTTAAAATAGCAAGCGCAATTTCATCATCGGTAACCGTATAAATACCATCAACATACTGCTTAACAAGATCAAAGGTTAAATCTCCAGGGGTTTTAACGGCAATACCGTCTGCTATAGTCTGCACCTTGGAGAGTGTTTCAATTTCATCATCCATAATGGATTTTTCCATGCTTGGCGCACCGGCTGCCTGCACACCGTAAACCTTACAATTCGGATTAATCTGCTTTATTGTATAGGCAACGCCGGCAATCAGACCACCGCCGCCAATCGGAACAACAACGGCATCTGCATCCGGAAGCTGCTCTAATATCTCAAGCCCTATTGTTCCCTGACCTGCAATAACATCAGGATCATTGAACGGATGAATAAAACTATATCCAAGCTCATCCTTCAGCTTAAGCGCTTTATTATACGCATCATCATAAACGCCCTTAACAAGGCAAACATCCGCACCATAACGCTTTGTTGCTTCAACCTTTGAAATAGGCGCACCATCGGGAAGGCAGATAAGACTTTTTATACCGCTTTTCGTTGCAGCAAGCGCAACACCCTGCGCATGGTTTCCTGCCGAGCAGGCAATAACGCCTTTTGCCTTTTCCTCATCGCTGAGCTGACTGATTTTGAAATAGGAGCCCCTGATTTTAAATGAACCCGTTACCTGCAGATTTTCTGTTTTCAGATAGATATTTGTTCCCTTTCTGATATTCGGAGCAAGAATCATATCTGTTTCACGGATAACCTCTTTTAAAACACGGGATGCTTTATAAACTTTATCTATAGTTAACATTTTTTCGCCTCTTGATTGATTTTTGAATATTCTAATACGATTGTATTCTTTTGTCAATGAAACATTATCAATAGCCCAATTCCTCATTAACAATAATAACCTTGATTCTGTCCTTATGTCTTTGCTGCGCAGTAACTACATAATTACAGCATATGCGCTGCGGACTTTTACAGCCATCACACATAAGCGGATTTTCCGAATCCAGACTGATACAATGCCCTGTTGCGGCACAGGGAGTTTTACAGTTTAAACGCTGGGTATTTGACGGAGCCGCACATTCCTTTACTCTTTGAATTGCTGCATTAATATCAGGAACAATTTTATTTATTCCGACAACCATAATAACCTGCCTTGGTCCGAACACGATGCAGGCAACACGATTTGAATTACCATCCACATTATAAAGCTCTCCGTTCTCCGTAACGGCATTTGAAGAACAGAAATAAGCATCACAGCCAAACGCTTTTATATAGCAATCCCTTAATTCCTCGCCGGCAAGACCACGGCGGTCTATAAAATCATAATATCCGCTTTCAAGAAGAGAAAACACGCCTGTTTCATCAAGACTTACGCTTCCGCCGTTTGATACAGTACTACCCTCAGGCACAAGCGATTTTACAAGGGGAACAACCTCTTCCTTCGTTTCAACAAAGAAAGGCTTTATACCGTTTTTTTCAAGATGTTCCATTGTCTTTTTTATTATATCATTCATATCAATCACTCCAGTATTTTCTGTCTAAGCTTCTGAACTGAATTGCCTCTGCCACATGAGAAATCTCTATGCCTTCGCTTTCCTCCAAATCGGCAATCGTTCGTGCTATTCTTAAAATTTTATCATACGCTCTTGCTGACAGACCAAGCTTATCAAAGCTTAGTTTAAGCAGATTTGATGCTTCATCCGTTAAAACACAGAACTCCTTTGTAACCTTAGGACTCATTTTAGCATTGCAGGAAATATCAGTACCTTCAAAACGTTTGCGCTGAATTTCCCTTGCCCTATTTACTCTTTTTCTGATTTCAGCAGAGGTTTCTTCTTTGTTTTTTGAGGAAAGCTTTTCATAATCCACCGGCTCAACCTCAATATGCAGATCAATTCTGTCTAAAATCGGACCGCTGACCTTATCCCTGTACCTCTTTCTTGCCGCTTCGGTACAGGTACACTGCCTTGCAGGATGACCATAATATCCGCATGGACAGGGATTCATTGCAGCAACCGCCATAAGATTTGACGGATAAGAAACAGAGCCACCTGTTCTTGTTATGGTTATTCTGCCATCCTCAAGCGGCTGACGGAGGGATTCCTTTGCACGCCTGTCAAACTCAGGAAATTCATCCATAAATATAACACCGTTATGTGCAAGACTGATTTCTCCCGGTCTTAAACTGTGGCCTCCACCGGCAAGCCCCTGCGCCGATATGGTATGATGCGGGCTTCTGAACGGACGCCTTGTTATAAGCTGAACACCATTCGGAAGCTCACCTGCTATTGAATAAAGCTTGGTTGTTTCAAGCTGTTCATCAAAGGACATTTCGGGCAGTATGGACGGCAATCGCTTTGCCAGCATAGACTTACCCGTTCCCGGAGGACCGATCATAATACAGTTATGACCGCCTGCTGCCGCAATTTCCAAAGCGCGCTTTGCATTTTTCTGCCCTTTAACATCTTCAAAATCAAGCATTTCATCCTCTGTTTTCAGATACTCTACATCCCGATAGCACGGAGAAATAACCATTTCATTGCTTAAATGCCTTAACATTTCATATATATTCTTAACAGGAAAAACATCTATTCCATTTACAACGCTGGCTTCGGTCCTATTCTCATAAGGAACAAAAACAGAACCTATATTATCCTCTCTTGCCTGAAGAAGCATGGGAAGCACACCATTGCAGCCTCGAACCTCTCCATCAAGAGAAAGTTCGCCGATAAAGGCATAATCACTGATATCAGCCTTAATCTGCCCGGTTGCCTTTAAAATGGCAACAGCAATCGGCAAATCGTAAACAGAGCCCTCCTTTTTTACATCAGCAGGAGCAATATTAACTGTTATACGGGAAACAGGAAAATCAAAGCCGCAGTTTTTTATACTTGCCCTTACCCTTTCCCTGCTCTCCTTAACTGCCGCATCAGGAAGCCCGACTATATCAAAGCGCGGCAGACCGCTGCTTAAATCCGCTTCAACAACAACGGAAAAGCTGTTCATTCCGAATATACCAAGACTTTTCGCCTTTGCAAACATAAAAATACCTCATATGTATCTGAAAACTAAAAAATATATCTGAATAATACCTGTCTATT
>JAIDJS010000073.1 GCA_029052085.1 Eubacterium sp. | reverse complement strand
GTATTCAACGCATCCGATTGCAAAATCAATCTGTCTTGCATTCGGGCATTATGCCGATTCGTTTAAGGTTGAGCATGCAAAAAATTATGTCGGAATGGGTGTTTCTGCTGTTGTTAACGGCAAAAAATATTTTGCAGGCAACGAAAAGCTTATGGCAGAGGTTGGTGTTGATTTCAGGGAAACCTTGCTTGTAGGAACGGCAATTTATTTATGCAGTGAAGATGAGTTTTTAGGCGATATTGTTTTTGCTGATGTTATTAAAGCAGACAGTAAAGAAGCTGTTGCAGAAATGAAAAGAATGGGCTTTTCAAAAACAGTTATGCTGACGGGCGATAAAGAGAATATTGCTAGGGACATTTCGGAAAAAGCAGGTATGGATGCCTATTATGCGCGGCTTATGCCCGATGAAAAGGTGGAAAAAGTAAGGAATTTAAAGAAACAGAACGATACACTTGTACTTTATACAGGCGATGGAATAAACGATGCCCCTGTTCTTGCAGAGGCGGATTTAGGTGGTGCCATGGGCGCAATCGGCGCGGATGCTGCTATTGAAGCAGCCGATGTTGTTATTATGGGCGACAGCCTTTCAAAAATTCCTGTCGGCAGGCAGATTGCGAAAAAAACAATGTGCATTGTTAAGGAAAATATTGTTTTCAGTATTCTGGTTAAGGTGCTTATTATCATTGGATGTGCAGTGGGCATATTTGATGAAAATGCAATGTGGCTTGCTGTTTTCGGCGATGTCGGCGTTTGTCTTATCGCTGTTGCGAATTCTCTCAGAGCGTTACATTACAGGGCAAAAAAGTGAAAATGGAAAAACAATAAAAATAAAGCCTTTCCGTTGCGGAAAGGCTTTTTCTGTATAATAAATTAATTCTCTTTTTTCCTTGAAACAAGCATTACACCGCCGGCAGAAAGCATTGTAATTAATGCAAAGGCTACTGTTCCTGCGCCTGTTGCCGGAGATTTTAACTGCGTTTTCTGCTCATTCTCTGTTTTAACGCTGTCTGCATTGTTTTTGTTTGCTGAAGCGGAATTATCCGTATCCGTTTTATCCTTGATATTAACAATCGGATTTGCCGGTTTTTCCTCGTTATCGGTTACCGTTGAATTATCATTTTCATCATCGTCTGTGTCATCATCAATATCAGCAAGAAGCCAATAATATGATAAGCCGAAAATGGCATCCTTTGTTGCCAATATATCATCAAAACTGCTGTTGAAGCCGCCTGTTTCCTTGTTATAGAAAAGCATAAGCTTGCTGTAAGCATCGTTTGCTGCTGCTTCGTCATCTGCAGAAACAAAGGCAGCAAGTGCCAAAGCAGTTGAATTTGCATTTGCGCCGTAATTGTCATAGCCTGCTTCTGTATTGTATGCTTTAAGGAGAGTCAAGGCATCTTTGATATACGCTTCATATTCCTCGTAATAGGCTGAAAGTGTTATGATGAATACAGCTAAATCGTCAGGAGAGGTTCCGTAACCACCCCAAAAATCCGTGCCTTTTCCCATTGTGTATTTTGAAATAAGCGTATCGCAAAGCTGTTTTCCCAAAGCATCAAAATCAAACAGAAAGGCAATATCAGCTGCGTACATATAGGTGTACATATTGTCATACTCTGAAAGCTCGGCTTTTTCAAACATATCAAGAACGTTATAGCCTTCAAAATCAGTTGGATCTTCAAGAGAAAGAACCATATTGCTGATGATAAGACCAAGAGTTCCGATATCAAACTGTTCGCCTCCGTCAAGTGCCTGTTTAACGGAATTAAAGTATGATTTTTCAATGTTTTCATCATATTCGCCTGCAATAAGATAAAGATAATAATCCTTTGATTCCGAAATATCAAAGGCTGTTTTATCGCCGTAAGTGAATTTTACTGATGATTTAAGTGTTTTGTCTACATCGCTTGTTGTTGCTCCGAATGCTGTTATGGATGCAGACATAACAAGCATAAAAGAAAGAAGCATTGCTAAAATTTTTTTCATTCCTTTTTACCTCACCGTAAATATTTTCTAATGCCTCAAACGGATATCCTGGCTTGCAGAAAGCAGACGATAAGTCAGCGGCTGATTTGCTTGACTTTTGCCTGTTTTCGCCTGCCTTCCCCGAAAAACGAGTGGCGTACGGCGTTTTAATCTGCTTACAGTAGAGTGAGCTGCTGCGGATTTGAACCGCATTCCCCGTGAAGCAATTTAGCTGTTGCTTCTCGGCACGGAAAAATTATACTATTTATGATAGCTATTGTCAATCTGAATAAAATTTGATATTATGTATATATGAATAATAAAATGATGATAGCCATTGTCTGCTTTTTAATTGTTGTATGCCTTTCTGTCGGTATAGGTATGAATGTTAAAAGCAGCGATTCGGAAGAGGAAACAAATTCAATATCAAATACAGAAACTGTATCATCTGTTGATGATGGTGCAGCTTCATCAAACAGTATAAATGAGGAAACTGAGTCAAACGCTTCAGCAAAAGGCACTTCATCAACGGAAAAAACGGAAACGAACAGCAAAAAAGCTGAAGAAGCAACGAAGAATTCTACCAAGTCGGAAGGAAGCAGCGCAAAGAAAACCGAAGCGAAACAAACTTCGGTAAAAGCAACTCAAAAAACCTCAGCAAAAACGGAAGCTGGCACTGAAAAGACCGAGAAAGCAACACAGGCTCAGATACAGGTTATGTTTTCGGTAAACTGTGAAAAGGCGGCTGATTATGGCGCGGATTATCCGAAGTATTTAATCAGCAAAACAAAATGCAGCGTTAAAAAGGGAACAACTGTTTTTGATTTGCTGAGTGAAGAGTGCAGAAAAAAAGGATTGGCTGTTGTTCATCAGAATAAATCGTATATTGTATCTATAGGCGGTCTTGCCGAAAAGGATTGCGGAGGTTCAAGCGGATGGATGTATAAGGTTAACGGTGTAAAGCTGATGATGTCTGCCTCAAAATATGTTTTAAAGGACGGGGACATTGTTGAATGGTATTATGTTACATCTCCGGCAGATTAAGAAAAGATGAAAATAAATGATTAAGGGTATGGGCGGATAGTTTCCGCCCGTTTTTTGTGCAGTTTTTTAAATTTTTAAATCAAAAACGCATAAAACCAATAAAAAATCAAACACTCAAAATATAACTAAAATTGGGGGAACTTTTATGAAAACTCTAAAAAAAATATTATCCGTTTTTTTAAGTGTGATTGTGATTGGTTTTGTTTTTACTGCCTGCAAGGGAAATGAGGAAAAACCAAACAACAACACAAATACAAACAACGCAGCCGTTAAAAGTATAAGATATCTTAATTTTAAGCCTGAAATTGCAGATAAATATCAGGAGGTTGCCGATGAATACGAAAAGGAAACCGGTATTAAGGTAATTGTTGAAACTGCAGCGAATAATACCTATGAGCAAACCTTAACTGCTAAAATGGCAACGGATGAAGCGCCTACTATTTTCCAGATAAACGGACCAAAGGGCTATATTAACTGGAAGGATTACTGTGCTGAGCTTTCGGGTACGGAGATTTACAAGCATCTTAATGATAAAAATATGGCTGTAACCTCAGAGGGCAAGGTTTATGGTATTCCTTATGTTGTTGAGGGATACGGCATTATTTATAACAGCGCTATAACAGATAAATATTTTGCGCTTGATAACAAGGCAACAAAATTCAGCTCAATGAATGAAATTAACAGCTTTTCCGCGCTTAAAGAGCTTGCGGAGGATATGCAGAAGAATAAGGACGCATTGGGAATAGACGGCGTATTCTCCTCAACCTCATTAAAAGCAGGCGAGGACTGGCGCTGGCAGACACATCTTGCCAACAT
>JAIDJS010000072.1 GCA_029052085.1 Eubacterium sp. | reverse complement strand
TTGTAGCATATTGAAATTGAAATAACAACCTTTAATTTAATTGTTTACATATTCATTATTGATTAAAATATTATAATATGCTATTATTAAAATACTATTATACTTTTTTGAATGGAGAAAAAATATGAGCGAACAAATTCCAAATATGGATTACAATGCGGATGAAGTTATAAAAGGCTTCAAAGAAAAGTTCAGCTGGGCTAAGGCTGATGAAGTACAAGCTGTTGTTAAGCCTAAAAAATTATGGCTTCGGCTGCTTCTTTCTTTGCTTGCAACAATCATTGCAGGCGGAATTGTTTATTACAATATGCTTCCTGCGCTGAATTTTAAGGATTCGCAGATGTACACCTTTTTAATTGCACTTGTTGTAATCTTTATGATAGCTTTTTCCCTTGCGTGCCGGGCAAACAAGCTCATTGAGCGAAAGGAATATGTTAAAAGCAAAGCAAAATTCCCCGTTGCAATCATCGCGGTTCTTGTTGTCGTTATGGTTATCGGCTCTGTTTGCGGCGCAACTATTTTCCGTGCCGGCTCATACAGCAAGCTTATGCCGGTTACAAACAGTGAATTCAGCGAGGATTTTAAATCCATCAGCTATGACAGTGTTCCCCGAATTGATCAGGACAGAGCACTGACACTTGCCGATCAGCAGCTTGGCTCTCTTGCTGAATACAAAAGCCAGTACGTTGTTTCAAATACAACAACAATGATTAACTATAAGGGAAGCCCTGTAAGAGTTGCATATCTTGAATATGCAGATGTTTTCAAATGGTTTAACAATACAAAAGAGGGCTTGCCCGCTTATATGATTATAGATCTTGTAACGCAGAAGGTTTCGGTTGTTAACTGCAAGGAGCAGTTTGGCGAGGGTATTAAATACAGCCCTACAGAATGGTTCAATGAAAAGCTTTACCGTCATATCCGCTTCCAGTATCCAACTGCGCTTTTGGATACACCGAATTTTGAAATCAACGATGAGGGCAGACCTTACTGGATTACTCCCGTGCTTGATAAAACTATCGGTCTGTTCGGAGGAACGGATGTTAAGGGTGCTATTATAACAGATGCGCTTACCGGCGAAAGTGAATATTATGACATTGAAGCTGTTAAGAACAATGCAGAATTACAGTGGATTGATGTTGTTTACAAAGATACGCTTGTACTTGAGCAGTACAACTATTACGGAAAGCTCAAAAACGGCTTCTGGAACTCCATTATTTTCCAGAACGATGTTAATCTTACGTCAGAAGGTTGGGGCAGCATTGCACTTGATGATGATGTATGGGTTTACACCGGTGTAACCTCTGCCGAATCAGACTCTTCGAACTTCGGCTTCATTCTCTGCAATCAGAGAACAAAGGAAACAAGATATTACCAGAACGGCGGTGCAATGGAAAACGCTGCGCAGCGTTCAGCACAGGATGCGGTTCAGAACTATGGCTATAAGGCAATATTCCCTATTCTTCTTGATATTGAAGGCAAGCCAACCTATTTTATGAGCCTTTACGGAAGCAGTAATACCGTTAAGGGCTATGCACTTGTTAACCTTGATGATAAAACGCTTGTCGGCACAGGTCTTTTAGACAATACAAATAAGAGTGATGCACAGGCGCTTAATGCAGCCGTTGAAAATTATATCTATGCGCTTCAGGATAAGGGAATCATCGGAAATGATGTTGACCTTGATGATTATATTGTTGATGATAATAAGCAGCCGGATGAAGAAAAACCTGCCGAAACAAACGGAAATACGGTCAAAGGCAAGGTTTCTTCAATCAAAACCTCGGTAAACAACGGAAATACGGTTTATTATCTTGAAATCAGCGGAAAATATTATTATATTTCCGTTGCAGATTGTATGGAAGTGCTTCTTGTTAACACAGGCGATAATGTAACCGTTACGCTTAGCGGAAAATCAAACGGCGTATTTATTGAGGCTGCAAAGGTAGAAAAATAATTTCAGAAAATAAAGGGATGGTTTTCCGTCCCTTTAAATTAGTTGGAGGAAGTATAAAAC
>JAIDJS010000071.1 GCA_029052085.1 Eubacterium sp. | reverse complement strand
GTCATAATCTGTACTATTGTCAAGTTTCAGACTATATTTTAATATTAGAATGGTGAGAAAAATGATAACTTATGAACCATTTTGGAATACAATAAAAGAAAAAGGAATCAGCACATATGCGCTGATTCAAAAACATAATATAAGCAGTGCAACAATTAACAGACTAAGAAAAAATCAAGGCATAAGCACTCTTACAATTGATGATTTATGCAAAGTATTGAAATGCAGAGTTGAAGATATTTTAGAATATACAGAAGATTAAAACAGGCTTTAACCGATTTGGTTAAAGCCTGTTTTAATGAACAAAAATATGCAAAGCTCACATCTTAAACGTATTACCACTCAACAGGAAATATCTAAAACAAAAAAGAGCAGTCTTTCGACTGCTCTAAATTTTTAGTAAATCAGAGATTACTCGTTGATAGCTGTAACAACGCCTGAACCTACTGTTCTACCGCCTTCACGGATAGCGAAACGAAGACCTTCTTCGATAGCGATAGGAGTGATGAGTTCAACGTCCATAGTTACATTATCGCCAGGCATACACATCTCTGTGCATTCCGGAAGAGTGATAACGCCTGTAACGTCTGTTGTTCTGAAATAGAACTGAGGTCTGTAGTTATTGAAGAAAGGAGTATGACGACCGCCTTCATCCTTGCTTAATACGTAAACCTGACCTGAGAACTTTGTGTGTGGGTTGATTGAACCTGGCTTAGCAAGAACCTGACCACGCTCAATATCAGATCTCTGAACACCACGAAGAAGACAACCGATGTTATCTCCAGCCTCTGCATAATCAAGAAGCTTACGGAACATTTCGATACCTGTGCAAACAGTCTTATCGATTTCGTCCTTAAGACCAACGATTTCAATTTCTTCACCCATGTTAAGCTGACCACGCTCTACACGACCGGTAGCAACTGTACCACGGCCTGTGATTGTGAATACATCTTCTACAGGCATAAGGAAAGGAAGGTCTGCCTTACGATCCGGAGTTGGGATATAGCTGTCAACAGCATCCATAAGTTCCTGAATGCAAGCGCAAGCAGGATCATCATTTGATGGAGCTTCAAGAGCCTTAAGAGCTGAACCCTTGATGATAGGAGTATCATCGCCTGGGAATTCATACTCATCAAGAGTTTCACGGATTTCCATTTCAACGAGTTCAAGGAGCTCTTCATCGTCTACCTGGTCTACCTTATTCATGAATACAACGATGTAAGGTACGCCAACCTGACGAGCAAGAAGAAGGTGCTCTTTAGTCTGAGCCATAGGGCCATCAGTTGAAGCGATAACAAGGATAGCACCATCCATCTGAGCAGCACCAGTAATCATGTTCTTGATATAGTCAGCATGTCCTGGGCAGTCAACGTGTGCATAGTGACGAGTATCTGTTTCATACTCAACGTGAGCTGTGTTGATTGTGATACCACGCTCTCTCTCTTCAGGAGCCTTATCGATATCAGCATAATCTTCAAACTTTGCATAACCCTTGTTAGCAAGGTACTTTGTGATAGCTGCTGTAAGAGTTGTCTTACCGTGGTCAACGTGACCGATTGTACCAATATTTACATGTGGTTTGGTACGGTTAAATTTTTCTTTAGCCATTTGGAATTTCCTCCTTAAAATTTACAATCGTAAAATTGTTAATGATATTTTATCAAAGCAAACACAAAATATCAAGTGTTTTTAATAATTTTATAGACAATTAGTCTTTTTTAGCTCTTTCAGAGATAATACCCTCTGAAATTGACTTCGGAACCTGCTCATATCCATCAGGCTCCATGGTATACTGCCCACGGCCCTGTGTCTTTGAACGAAGGGCATTTACA
The DNA here is from genome assembly GCA_029052085.1 of Eubacterium sp. Taxonomy (GTDB): domain Bacteria; phylum Bacillota; class Clostridia; order Oscillospirales; family Acutalibacteraceae; genus Eubacterium_R. Next base: position 75 of record JAIDJS010000071.1, on the reverse strand, counting down.
TAGCCGACCATTTCTGAAATCGGAACACGAGAATGGATCTGCTTAGCACCTGTTCTTTCTTCCATACCATGAATC
>JAIDJS010000070.1 GCA_029052085.1 Eubacterium sp. | reverse complement strand
GTCCGCACCCATCGCAAGACCGGAAAGAAGCGTTTCATCAAAACCGTTATAAACAACGATTTCGCGATCAAGCTGCTTAAACTGCTGAAGAGCAAACATATCCGAAGATGTGTGCTTGATTCCGATAAACTTTTCATTCTTGAACATTTCATTGGCAACTTCCTTTGTTAAAGAGAACTTACCTGAATTAGGAAAATTATAAACAATCATAGGAAGAGAGGTGCTGTTGGCAATATCATTATAATAGCCTGTTACAGACTCAAGCGGAAAGCCGTAATAATACGGAGCAACAGCAGAAATGGCGTCATAGCCAAGACTTTCTGCGCATTTGGCCATATCAATTGCAGCATCTGTATGAAGCGTGCCGACATGGGCAATAAGAGTTGCTTTGCCCTTTGCTGCCTCTGCAACGCATTTAAAGGTTTCCTTTCTTTCCTCATTTGTTAAAAGAAGCCCCTCACCGGTGCTTCCGCCGACATAAAAGCCGTCTATCCCATTTTCAAGGTTGAATTCAACAAGCTTTTTCATTGCATCAAGATTCAGTGATGAATCGGCATTGAATGGTGTTAATAAGGCTGAAAACAAGCCTTTGAATTTATTTAAGTTTTCCATTATTCGAACTCCTTTGCAAATCGTTTTGTAATATCCATCGGTCTTGTTACAGCGCTGCCGATAACAACAGCATAAGGATCACATTCAAGAACCTTATCAAGCTGGGAAACCTCCCAGATACCGCCCTCTGCAATAACCTTTGCATTGAGCTCTTTTCTCATTTTTGAAAGCATATCATAATCGGGGATTGAAATGCCCTTGGTATATTCGGTATATCCCCTCATTGTGCTTCCGACATAATCAAATCCCATCTTGTCCGCTGCTTCAGCCTCTTCAAAGGTTGAGCAATCTGCCATAATTTCAACATCAGGCGCATGATCGCGGATATATTTAACCAGATCCTCAAGCTTTTCGCCGTTCGGACGTGGACGGTTTGTTGCATCAAGAGCAATAACCTCACAACCTGTAGTAAGAAGCGCCTTAACCTCCTTAAGAGTTGGAGTTATATAAACATCGCTTCCCTCATAAACAGCCTTGATTATTCCGATAACGGGAACATCAACCTCTTTTTTTATTGCATTAATATCGGAAACATAATTTGCCCTTATGCCCTTTGCACCGCCGAGAACAGCAGCCCTTGCAAAATGATGCATCATATCCAGACCATAAAGAGGCTCGCCCTTTACTGCCTGGCAGGACACAATTAATCCCCTGTTAAGATTAGCCATTCTTTCACCTCTAAATTACATTTTAAACATTTTAGCACATATGAATATTAACATCAATATATAAACGTAAAAAAAACAGAGCAGTTGCAGATTTTTTGTTTTAATGTTATACTCAGTTAAAATACAATTTCAAAACGCAATACTGATGAGGTGGATTATGAAAAAAATCAGCTTGAATGGTAAATGGAATATGCTTTTAAAATCTGCAAACAGAGAATATGAGGCGAATGTTCCCTGCTCTGATTACAGCGCTATGCTGGACGAAAAGGCAATACCGGATCCTTTTTATGCAACAAATGAAAAGGACTGTCTTTTTATTTCAGAATCAGACAAAGTCTTTGAAAGAAGCTTTATTCTTGAAAAAAGCGAATTAAATACGGACAATATCATTCTATCCTGCAAAATGCTTGATACACTGTGTAAAATTTACATTAACGAACAATTAATCGGAAAAGGACAGAACGCATATATCGGATACGAATTCGATATAAAACAAGCCGTTAAGGAGGGAGAAAACCAGATAAAAATTGAATTCACCTCCCCTGTTAATTATGTTACTGAAAAGCAAAAGGAAAATCCTCTTCCAAGAAATGCAAACGGCATAAACGGCGTACCCTATATAAGAA
>JAIDJS010000007.1 GCA_029052085.1 Eubacterium sp. | reverse complement strand
ATTATAACATTATAGTGCCTTTTATTCAATATGAAAATATCCCTGTTATTTTCTAACAGGGATATTTTTTTCATCAAGATATTTTTTCAGTTCAGGTATCGGCAATTCATTGAAATGAAACAGGCTGGCGGCAAGCACCGCATCCGCTTTTCCTTTTGTAAAGGCATCATAAAAATGCTCTGCCTTTCCTGCGCCACCCGAAGCAATAACAGGAATACCGACCCTTTCGGAAACAGCGCGGGTAAGCTCAATATCATAGCCGTTTTTCTGTCCGTCTTCATCCATTGAGGTTAACAATATTTCGCCTGCGCCTCTTTTTTCAGCCTCAACCGCCCATTCAATGGCATCAATGCCTGTTGGAATTCTTCCGCCATTGAGATAAACCTCCCAGCCTCCGTTTTCCTTTCTTTTCGCATCAATGGCGCAGACAACGCACTGACTGCCGAATTTATAGGCAGCATCGTTTATCAAATCGGGATTTCTTACCGCTGCCGAATTAACAGAAATTTTATCAGCACCGGCACGAAGAAGTTCTTTGAAGTCCTCAACCGTTTTAATTCCTCCGCCAACCGTAAACGGTATAAAAACCGTTTTTGCAACACGCTCAACAATATCTATCATCGTTCCTCTGCCCTCATGCGTTGCGGTTATATCCAGCAAAACAAGCTCATCAGCACCCTCTTTATCATATGCAGCAGCACATTCAACGGGATCACCTGCATCACGAAGATCAACGAAAGAGACACCCTTTACCACTCTGCCGTTTTTTACATCAAGGCAGGGAATAATTCTTTTAGCATACATAAATTATCCCTCCAAAGCCAAAAAGTTTTTAAGCAGCATCAAACCTGCTTCTCCGCTTTTTTCAGGATGAAACTGCGTTGCACAGAGATTGCCATGCTGAACAGCACACTGAATTTCAGCACCGTATTCCGCTGTTCCGGCAACATCTTTTTCATCAGCCTCTTTCAGATAATAGGAATGTACAAAATAGAAATAGCTATCATCCGGAATATCCTTGAAAATACCGCTTTTCTGCTTGATGGAAACAGAATTCCAGCCGATATGAGGCACCTTCAGCCCCTTATTCTTTGGTATGGAAACAATTTTGCCGTTAAGAAGAGACAAACCATTTATATCCTTACTTTCATCACTTTTTGCAAACAAAAGCTGCAGACCAAGGCAGATACCGAGAAACGGCTTTCCCGAAAGCGCGGCAGCCTTAACTGTATCAACAAGACCACGGTTTTCCATAGATTTCATTGCATCTCCGAATGAACCGACACCCGGAAGAATGATATGGGAAGCAGAAAGAATTTTAGCCTTATCCATTGTAATTTCATTTTCAGCGCCGATATAATCAAGAGCTTTTTTTACACTCATAAGATTACCCGCACCGTAATCAATAATAGCAACCATAAACTTCTCCAATTTTAAAATATAGATAATTTTAACACAAGAATTCATTTAATACAATATAAATAATTGACAAAACCGCCCTTTCAGTGTTACAATCTATTGCAAATCAATATATAAATACGGAGATGTATCGAAGTGGTCATAACGGACATGACTCGAAATCATGATGCCCCCTGAGGGACGTGGGTTCGAATCCCACCATCTCCGCCAAAACAAAAAGCAGGTGCACCCGTGCCTGCTTTTTTGTATAAATATGACCCTAGAACTTTGGTTTCACTTTTATTTTAACATAGATTTTTATATCCTTATTTACCTTTTTGCACCTGTCTATAACATATTTTGTGCCTTTCGATGTTCCATCCCAAAATGCAATAACAGCATCAGCATAATCTATAATTAAATCATTGCGTACAAGCGGTGCTCTGCGTCCGTATTTTTCATATTCAGGCAAAAATTCTTTGAATTTCAAGCCATGAGTATCTGCATATTCCTTTGCGGATGTATCAACACCCCTTGCGCCGCCTGAAACGATTTCCGTTACATTCTTCGGAAGATATTTCTTCAGATTATTTACTTTTAAATTCCTTGAACCTACAATTGCAATTTTCATAATTCACCTTAATAAACATATTTTAGATATATTTTATATCTAATTTGCTCTTTTTGGAGTAAAATAAATGTAAAATATATCCAAAATGTATTCAGAGGTTATATTATGGCTATTAAAAATCTGTCTATTCGTATCGATAAAGAGCTTCTTGATAAGCTACATTATGTTGCTGACTATGAGGGCAGAAGTGCAAACAGTGAAATTCTTATACTGATTAGAGATGCAATAGAAAAATATGAAGAAAAACACGGAGAAATCCATTAAAACTTTAAGGCGAAAAAATATGAGGAACAAAAACAATAAACATTTAGGAATAGAAGTTGATCCGGAGCTGCACTTTAAACTGCATTATATTTCAAAGTATGAAGGCCGCTCGGCAAACGGACAGATACTATATTTAATCAGACAATGTATAAAAGAGTTTGAAAAGGAAAACGGCGAAATCATAATGAGCGAAAATAATGATTGACATTTTAAAATAAAGTGATAAAATATCACACATAGGCAGTTCGTAACCATCCTGCCTTGGGAATTCCAATAGGGTTTTCCGAAAACAAAACTAAGGAGTATAAAGGGGTATAGTATACCCTGCTGCGTCCTTTGGGGCGCTTTTTTTATTATTATGGAAAGATACAACAGAATTTTAGAAAAACAGCCACGTGAAATTGTACTTTTGCGAGGCAGCGGCTGCATTTACAAGAAATGCACCTTTTGCGATTATCATTCAGATAAATGCAGCAATGAAGCCGAAAACTTTGCCCTTAACAGCAAGGTTTTAAGCAGGGTTACAGGGGAATTCAAAGAATTGGAGGTCATTAACAGCGGTTCGGTTTTTGAGCTGGACAGCAAAACGATTGAGCTGATAAAAACAACCTGCCGAACAAAAGGAATTTCAACCATTCATTTTGAATCGCACTATCTTTATAAAAATAAAATCCCTGCACTGAGGCAGGAATTTAAAGATTTTGATTTAAAAATGAAGCTTGGACTTGAAACCTTTGATTATGATTTCCGTGAAACCAAATTAAAAAAAGGCATAAAGGAAAAGGACGCTGAAATCATAAGTGAATATTTTGACGAAGCAAATTTTCTTTTCGGAATAAGCGGACAAACCATACAGTCAATGGAGCGGGATATTCAGCTTGGGCTTGCGAATTTTGAGCGAATCTGCATCAACATAATGTGCAAAAATTCAACCGAAATAAAGCCCGACAAGCAAGTGATTTCCGATTTTATAAACAATCTTTATCCAAAATACAAAAATAATGAACGAATGGATATTTTAATAACCAATACTGATTTTGGGGTTGGTGACTGATATGATTACCGAGCTTTTACTTATAGGATGTGTTATTTTTATTTTTGCAATG
>JAIDJS010000069.1 GCA_029052085.1 Eubacterium sp. | reverse complement strand
CATATTCTGTCGGAACTTCTTTTAATGCAGATTGTATGGCTTCGATATCAATAGAATTTTCATTCCCAAAGCTATATCTTGTAACAAAAGCCATATTTTTTATATTGTAGTAATATGCATCGGGTGTCAAAGAGGGTTTGCCGACACTTTGCCGCATTTCGTTAGATCTATCAAATCCAATGTGTTGTTTATTTGTAATATGATTATATACTGCTTCTGCCTGATCAGGAGTTATATTATTTTTAGGCTGCCAATGAGCAGTAGAATAATTCATTTCAATGATTCGCTCTTCAGGCGAAATATTAAGCCTTTGTTCATATTCTGCAATTGCCTGAAGCTTTTCAAGATGCTGCTGTTGTATATCTGCTTCGGCTGAAGGTTCAAGTGATGGTAAAGGCTCAAGCTGTTCCTTAGCTTGCTCAATAACGGAAACAGGTGAAATCGGCTCAATTCTTAACTGATTGAAGATTTTCAGTTGTCTTGTTTCAATCTCCTGTTGGGTAGCTCCATCCCAGGTTATGTTTTCAGCATATAATCCTTCTACTGGTTTATTAATTGTTGCATCAGTAATAATTACACCATTAAGTATTGCACCATGAAATTTTACTCCTGATAAATCATTTCCATCAAATCGTGTACGTCTTATTGAGGCTGCTGCAAAATTTGCATTTGTAAAATCTGATTTGCTGGTTTGAGATTGATACAAGCCAGCATTCTCAAAATTACAATTCTTAAAATTACTATTAACAATGCTACAATCAGTAAAGACAGAATCATTAAAGTTAATACTTTCTGCATCGAAATTTTCAAAGGTACACCGATTAAAACGGCAGTTTTCGAGTTTACCAATAACTACATTATCAGTAAACTTAATATCATCAAAAGTGCAATTATAAAAATCATAACGCCGATTAAATTTTGTTGCTTCATCAAACTGTTCCTGGTTTAAATAGTGGCTTTCGGAAATAAGTGAAGTATCAAAATTGTTTTGAATACTATTATGATCAGATGTAAGTTCTGAATTATTCTGCAATGGCTTTTGAAGCTGTTCGAGTTTAGCTTGGTGTACTTCAAGATCTTGCTTATAATATTCTTCCATTTGTGTGCCGGTATGTTTAGATATAAGCTTTTGATATTGCCTTATAGCAACCTTTTCCATATGAATATTGTAATCATTTGCTGCTTTAACAGCTGCACTATAATAAATTGAATCCGGTCTGATGCGGATGGTATCAGTTTCAAAATAATCTGTCATACCGTCCGAATTGTTTTCAATTTCAAGTTCATTGATTCGTGGAGTATTGCTTTTGTCCATATGAATTGAAATTGTTCCTTCAGGCAATTTGCTTGTTTCTGTATATGTACCAGAATAATAACTACCTTTGTATAATTGTCCATCAATTTTGATACCGTTCCACAAGAATTTTACGTTGTGCTGAGGAGTTGTATTTTTCATTTTTATTTTTCCTTTCAATTGAGTATCATTAGGTTGTTGATTGTTTTTGATGTTGACATTTCTATCTGAATTGGATATAATATCAGTGTAGTCAATAGATGCTTCTACCTCGGATGATTGGAGTCCGAGAGATTTGAGCAATCTGTTGGCTCTTTTTTTATTGCAGCCAATAAGATTGTGATTTTTCAGCTGCACATTTATGTAATTTGCGAGGTTATTTTTAGGATAAATACTTGTAATTTCATTAACCTCATAGATTGATTTTGTGGAGTTAAGCTTACAGGAAATGATGATATTTCTGTTATTTTCATCTGTTAAATCTGATATTAAAACAATAGAGGATGGTTCAGAACCATTTAATATCATTATTGGATCGTTAAGCTCATTTGGAATTGATTTGATTAAATTTTTATCTAAATTATGAGGATGTTTATATTTTGCAGTATCGTTGCTCATAATTTTCCGAAGTGTGGATTGGTTTATGATTACATCTAAATCTTCGGCACCACACGCTAACATTGCTTCTGTAGTTTTGCATACAAAAATTTGTGCATATGGATTTATATTGCCGTTTAGAAAATCATCAATCGTTTTCGAGAATTCCTGTTTTTTATCCATTATTGGATTCCTCCGAAAATAGAATTAATTATTTCAACAAGAATGTTGATAAAATTTTGTCTTAAATCAGAGTAGAGCAGGGTAAATACACCGATTGTAGCCAAGCAAAGCAATGCTGTTCCAGCCAATGCTTTTATAAGCAGAATTACTGTTTTAACTGTGAACTTAAATGTATTGCTTTTTTCTATAACAAGAACGTTCTCATCTTCAATGTTATGCTTATCCTTTAAACGCTGCTGTTCATTGTTTTCATCAATTTTCGCCTGTAAAACATTCGCATTAGAGTATTTACCCATTATTTATTCCTCCTGAAGCTGAAAAATCCCTTTTTCTCTCTTTTGGATACAATTGGTGCAGTATTCTGATCTATAATACTATCATAAAGCTTTTGCTGATCAAGAAGCACGGTGAACATGTCCGGGATAAGCGGACTGAATAACACCTGATGATTTCCCATTAATGCAGCTATGTCTGTTTCATCAGCTTTAGGAACAAAATTAAACAGGTAGATTATATTATCATTATTTTGAAATAACCCCAGTGCAGCAGTTGAATAATCAATTTCACTTGGTGTTGCTCCGCAGACAATAATACATTTGCTTTTTTCCAAAAATGAGTATTGATTAAAGCTTTTGTCGGTAATGCTGCCATAATCATAAACTATGTAATCGTATTCCTGAAGAATCCGATTGACTTCCTTGGCCGAGTACATGTTTATACCTTCAAAAGAAAAATCATCTTCAGATAAGTTGAATAACTTTTTCAGCTGATGCAGATAGTTGGTTTTATTGAATTCCAGATAAGCTGCTTTAAATCCTTTTGCAGTCAGGTATTTAGCAATCTGAAAGCATTGTACTGTAGTTCCAATGCGATTCTGTGAGCCGGCAACAGCTATTGTTATGGCCATAGAATTTTTTGTATCTGAAGGTTCATTTTGAACAAATGAACTCTCTAAGATTTTATTATCGTTGTTTGTATAGAAATCCATAAATTCAGTTTTAATATCTGAAAGATTCCCGGCAGTAATAATATTATGAATTCCGCATATTCTCAAAGAATTGCAGAGTATACTGTTATTTGCAAACCCTACTGCATAAATGATAATTTTGCTTCTGGTCAGCATGGCAACACTACAGATTTCTTTAGTAATTACTTCACTGGTTTCAGACCATTGTGTAACATCAATAATTATGCATGAACTTGCAGTACTGTTTGCGTGGACTGTAAGGTCGTTTAATTCGATTGTACCGGTATATGAGATTTCTTCATTAAATATTTCGTTTAAGAAAAATCCATGTTCTTCAGAACCTATAAAAATAATCATAAGATACCGCCTTCCTCTGATTGCATATAATCAATCGAAGATATACCGTGAATTCTGTTAAACTTCAATTGGTCATTCCAATCATGTTCTGTTTTAGGTAAAAAATCCTTTACCTTTATGTATGGAAAGTTTTTTGATATGTTGTTTCTTATGTTCTTCATAGCGCTGAGCCCCCATTTATCATTATCACAAGCCAAAAGGGTATTTTTAATATTAGGATTTTCCCTGAGGATATTTAATACAGCCTCCCATTTGCCTGTTCCCGATAAAGCAACATAGTCATACGAATTAATAGATATTCCATAGTCTTGTATGATTGACATTACACTCATACTGTCGATAACACTTTCAGTGACTATTAAAGTATCAGAACCATTATTCATAAAGAAGCAATGCTCATAATCACTTCCCGGAACATCCTGAAGAAAACGCTTTTTTGTGGATGTATTTGTACCGCGTTTATTACAAAATTTTGCATTTCCCTGGCGATCATAGCTAACAAAAACGCAATTATCATGCTTGTCCTGGTAAAGATTTCCGTTATAAATAAAATAATCAATAATATCACGGTTAATGTATCTTGTTTTTGAAAGATAGGCATATGCGTTTCTTATGGTGTCGGCCCGTTCCGGAAGGCAGAGTTCAACATTTGTTTTTTGTTTGTTGCTTTTGGGAATATTTTTACTTATTTTGGCACTGGATAAATCGTATGTATGAATTAATGGTTTGAGTGTTTGTATAGCCGTTTTTTCATCACAGTTATCAAGTTCCATTACAAAATCAATAATTGATTTCCAATGCGTATCATTAGCATAATGACAGTAACGGTTGGTGGAAGGTTTTATCATAACAGAGCTGAAATCAGCATTTTTTGATTCACCTTTAATGTTATAAAATGAGCCTTTCTTTTTAATCTGAAAGCCCCGTGATGCGGCATAATCCTGAATAGGTATGCTTTCACGGATTTTTTGGCATATTGATTGATTATTTTCTTTAGAAAAATAAATCCTTTTTCTCATACAGTTCACGCTCCTTTAAGTTTATTTTCAAGATTCGAGATGTTGTTCTGATATTCTCGGATAGCCTTGTTATTGTCATCTATTTCCGTTAGGGCATTGTTTTTTTCGGATCCCATTGAAAGTATTTGCTGCTGTGCATCCAATCGTTCATCAGCCGACATGAAGCTTAATCTGTCCTGAAGATTTGATATACTTTCATCAATAGTATGAATCTTTTCTTCTAATTC
>JAIDJS010000068.1 GCA_029052085.1 Eubacterium sp. | reverse complement strand
ATATATATTAGCATATTTTTTTGCTTTTTCCAAGTCATCTGTGCGAAAGTATGATGAGAGAAGAAAGTTTTTTGTAAATGGAGAAGCCATTTTTTCAAGCCTTGCTGTTATTGCTTTCTTTTTTTCGTTTTTATCAAGAAGAAGCCGCTGCATATATTTCATATCAAGAATGGCGGTTCTGGCATCCTTACTTGAAATATCGGCAAGATAGGCTATTTCGTCTGAAATTTCTTCCAATTCATTTTCTTTTATTCTTATTGTCTGCTCTGTTTCAAACAAAGCGGGCTTTTCAATGTTCAGATGAAGCGAAAGCATAAGGCTGTCCAATGATAATTCAATTATATTATGTGCAGAATGCGGATTAAATTCGGGCTGCCGCTGCGTTATTTTATTCTGAAGATAGTAAACATATGGGTGGCAGCTTCTGTCAAGTGCATAATGAAGAATAAAACCAAAGGCATAGCTTTTAGCTATGCTGCTTTTGCTTGTATGGCAGTAGTTAAAAAGCTTATTAAGGAGAATTCCCGGCTTTTCTCTGTGAAGTGAAGAGCCTAGTTTTCTTAAAGGCTTTCCTTTCTGCCATGGAAAAACACGATGAAAAAAGAAAATATCAGGTCCCTGTGCACCAATGAAAACAGCATTTTCATTTATTTTAAAATCAGCAATTTCTTTTAACCTGTCCATCATCTCTTCTGCAAAAATATAATGTGTTGAAAATGCAGGCATATGTTCACTTCCTTATAATTCCTGAACAACATACTAAATAAGCTCCTGAAAATCCTGCGGAAAAGGGCAGGTAATGTGTATTTCTTCATTTGTAATCGGATGAAGAAAATAAATATCTCTGCAATGCAGTGCCTGTCTGTTCATCCGCTTATCCTCTCCTCCGTAAAGGCTGTCGCCGATAAGGGGATAGCCGAGGTGTGAAAAATGAACTCGTATCTGATGTGTTCTTCCTGTTTCAAGGTTTATTTTTAAAAGTGTTGTTTTGTCTGTTATTTTAATCGGCTCATAATGTGTAATGGCACGTTCGCCGCCGTCGGCAACGCATCTTTTGATGATGCTTTTGTCAAGTCTTTTTATAGGTAAATTGATTGTGCCGTTGTCTGTAATTTCTCCTTTAACAATGGCATAGTAGTCCTTTTTTATTTTTCCTGCAAGCTTTGATGCGGCAAGTGCATGCTTTGCAATTAAAACGGCTCCGCTTGTATCCCTGTCCAGTCTGAAAACAGCACGAAATGCCGTGTCCTCCTTCATATGAGCTGCAACTGCGTTTGAAAGCGTATCGCCCCGGTGGTTTCTGCTTTCATGAACAGGCATAAACGGAGGCTTATTTACAACAAGGATATCTTCATCTTCATATAAAATATCTATTTCCATATCGGACGGCTTGGGCATATGCCCTCTGCTTTCAATGGAAATCTGAAGAATGTCGCCCGTTTTAATTTGTTCTATTGATTTGGCAAAGCTTCCGTTAAGCGTGATTCCGTTTTCTGTTTGCTTCAATTTTGTAAGAAGCGATGAGGATACACCGAAGC